>NZ_JASJVS010000087.1:0-11447 GCF_035019605.1 Undibacterium sp. 5I2
ATGATACCGACTCACTACCCTTTTGCGACAGCCTCTGAAGGCCGGGGTTTCAAACCCTAGTCAGATTTTTGATGAAACTCCGCCAGCAAACCGGCTTGTTTCAACTTGGCAGCCGCCAGATGACGTTCCTTGACATGGCCGTAACCGCGGATGTCTTCAGGAATACTGGCCAGCGCCACTGCTTTGGCCAAATTCTCCGTTGTCAGCAGCGGCAGTAAAGCAACGATGTCGGCACGATAGCCGAGCGGTAAAGCCCGTTCCATGCGTCGCTCTTCGGTGTACCCGAACACATCAAACGGACCGCCGCGCAGCGACTTCAAACCAGCTAAGACGCCGAAGGCTTTTTTCATCCACGGACCGAACTGTTGTTTGATCAAGTGGCCATCGGCATCGCGCTTGGCAAACAGCGGTGGTGCCAAGTGGTAATGGATAGCGTAATCACCTTCAAACAGCGCCGCAATTTTCTTTTCGAACTTGCCGTCGGTGTAGAGCCGCGCCACTTCATACTCATCCTTGTAAGCCATCAGTTTGAACAGGTATTTTGCCACCGCTTCAGTCAAACGCAGGGGCTTGCCATCGACCAGACGGCTTTCTGCGGCCCGCACTTGCGCCACAAAAGCACTGTATTGGGCGGCATACGCAGCGTCTTGGTAATCGCTCAGGAATGCCGTGCGCGTGGCGATCAGTTCATCGACGCCGGGACTGCGTTTGATTTCAATAACTTGTGCCGGTGCCGCCAAACGCGTGACGGCGAGTAAATCGTGCGCTGCCAAACGGCCCCAGTTAAAGGCTTGCTTATTGAAATCGATGGCCACGCCATTGAGTTCGATGGCTCGCATCAGCGCGCTGTGCTGCAGCGGTACCCAGCCCTTTTGCCAAGCATAGCCGAGCAAGAACATATTGGTGGCGATATTGTCACCCATCAGCGCGGTCGCAATCGCTGCGGCATCAATCATGTCAACTCGGTCGTTGCCGCAGGCTTTACGTATATCGTCGGCGGCGTCCTGACCGGGAAATTGCCAGTCAGGGTTTTTAATGAAGGTCGCCGTCGGCGTCCCATTCGCATTGATGGCGGCATGAGTACGCCCTTCGCCCATGCGTGACAAGGCATCTTTACCGGCGGTGACGATGAGATCGCAACCGATTACCAAATCGGCCATGCCGGTACCAACGCGTGTCGACTGAATATCGTCGGCGCGGTCGGCCAGACGCACATGCGACATCACGGCCCCACCTTTTTGCGCCAACCCTGTCATGTCGAGCACGGAACAAGCTTTGCCCTGCAAGTGCGCGGCCATTGCCATGATCTGGCCTATCGTTACCACGCCGGTACCGCCGACACCGGTGACCAAGACACCGAATGGTGTGGCGGTGCTCGGCAAGCTCGGATACGGCAAGCTGTCGACATCAAGCGCATGACCAGGAGCGATCTTGGTTTTAGCTGGCTTTTTCAACTTGCCGCCTTCAACCGTGACGAAGCTGGGACAAAATCCGTTCACACAAGAAAAATCCTTGTTGCATGAGGATTGGTTGATCTGGCGTTTGCGGCCCAATTCGGTTTCCAAAGGTTCGACCGACAAACAATTCGATTGCACCGAACAGTCGCCGCAGCCTTCGCATACTGCCTCGTTGATCACGGCGCGTTTGGCCGGGTCAGGAAAACCAGGTTGTCCGTTCTTGTCGATTTTTTTCCGGCGCCGGCGTTTTTCCGAAGCGCAGGTTTGATCATAAATCATCGCCGAAACGCCGACCGCTGCGCGCAGTTCGCGTTGTACCGCGTCGAGGTCACGACGATGACGTACTGTCACACCGGGTGCCCATGGGTAATCGCTGGGATATTTTTCCGGTTCGTCGGTGACGACGATGATGGGGCCGACGCCTTCGGCAGCGATTTGCCGTGAGATGATGCCGGGGTCGAGCGGGCCGTCGAATTCCTGACCACCGGTCATGGCGACGGCATCATTGAACAGAATTTTATAGGTGATATTGACTTCGCCCGACACCGCCGCACGAATTGCCAGCAAACCGGAATGGTAATAGGTGCCGTCGCCGAGATTGCAAAACACATGTTTTTCATCGGTAAACGGTGCCTGCCCTACCCAAGTCACGCCTTCGGCACCCATATGGGTGAAGGTCGAGGTTTCACGATCCATCCAGGTCACCATGTAATGGCAACCGATACCGGCCAGCGCACGGCTGCCAGCTGGTACTTTGGTTGAGGTATTGTGTGGACAGCCGGAGCAGAAATGCGGCACCCGGTCTTTATTCGGGTCGGGTTTGCCGACGCCGACGAGCATATTTTCCTTGGCTTCCAAATAAGCCACGCGTTGCTGCACCAATTGCGCCACCGGATGACCGGCAAAATATCGGCTGATGCGCGAGGCGATGGCGCGGGCGATCTGGGCCGGGCTCAGTTCATAGGTGGCCGGCAGCAGCCATTCACCGTGACCGGAGCCGTGCAAATTACTCCATTCGCCGGAATCGTCGAACTTGCCGACCACACGCGGGCGCACTTTGTCTTCCCAGTTATACAATTCTTCCTTGAGTGCATATTCGAGGATCTGGCGTTTTTCTTCGACCACCAGAATTTCTTCCAAACCGGTGGCGAATTCGCGCACGCCTTCCGATTCCAGCGGCCAAGTCATGCCGATTTTATACAAGCGAATCCCGATGTCGCGCGCCACTTGTTCATCGATGCCGAGATCGGCCAGCGCCTGGCGTGTGTCGAGGTAGGATTTACCGGCGGTAATGATGCCGATCTTGGCGACCGGGCTATCCCAAATAATTTGATTGAGTTTATTGGCCCGCACATACGCCAGCGCGGCATACCATTTGTAATTGTTCATACGCGTTTCCTGTGCCAGCACAGGATCGGGCGTGCGGATATTGACACCGTCCGCCGGCAAGACAAAATCGCTCGGGATGATCGGTTTCACACGATCCGGATCGATTTCGACCACGGCACCGGACTCGACGATGTCGGTCACGCATTTCATCGATACCCACAGGCCGGTGTAACGCGACAGCGCGATGCCGTGCAAGCCGTAATCGAGGTACTCCTGCACCGTCGATGGATACAGCACCGGAATGCCGCAAGCTTTGAGGATGTGTTCACTCTGATGCGCGGCCGTCGACGATTTGGCGGCATGGTCGTCGCCCGCCACCACCAACACACCACCATGCGGCGAGGTACCAGCCAGATTGGCATGCTTGAACACGTCGCCACAGCGGTCTACACCCGGGCCTTTGCCATACCACATGGCAAACACGCCATCGTACTTGGCGCCAGGAAACATATTCACTTGTTGCGTGCCCCAGACACTGGTGGCAGCCAGATCTTCATTGACGCCCGGATGAAATTTGACATGGTGCCGCGCCAAGTGCTTCTTCGCCTTGGCCGCAGTCAGATCGACATTGCCGAGCGGTGAACCGCGGTAGCCACTGATGTAACCGGCGGTATTGAGGCCAGCTTGTTGATCCGCTTGCTGCTGCAGCATCATCAGGCGTATCAGCGCCTGGGTACCTGTCATGAAAGCGCGGCCGCGCTCAAGCGTGAATTTATCGTCGAGGGTAATCGAGGTGTCGATCAACTCCTGCGACCCGAATTTGAGGGGTGCGTTCATGGGGGGTCTCCGTGCTTTTTTTTTGTGTGGCACTGATGTGTGCCACAAAACATTAACACCTTGTGAGTGTCTCGTCGTTTATTTTAATACTTTCCCACAGTAACACGCTGTATTGCCGCAACTCCATGGACACTGAGCTATAAAATGAGCAGTACAGTATGACTGACAGTAGCGCAAAGTGTACCGGTATAGCACTATGTCGGACTACACAAACACCCCATCCTAGCCACGCAAGACCGGCTGAAGAAAAAAAATTTACATTAATAAGTTGGTTTTTGATCACTTAGATGTTTTTTTGCGGCAATTTCTGTGACAATCAGTCAACGGCGTTTATCCTATGCTGCAGTGCAACCTGCGTCCGATCCGACACGAGCAGCACAATCGACCACGCCGCCCAAGGGAAGCGCGGGTTTAGTCCACGCGCCCCTTAGGGTCTGTCGTTTTCGCACTGACTGTGCGCACACTGGGAGTATTATGGCAAACGTCGTCAACACCGTCCTCCACCGCCTGAGCCTGCCGAGCATGATGCTCATGAGTCGACTCAGCTTGCGCACCAAACTCTTCACCATGTCGGCCCTGCTGGTGTTTCCAAGCCTATTACTGGTCGGTTTTCTGCTGCAACGCATCCAAGCGGACATCAGCACCGCCGACAATGAGTTAGCCGGCGTGAAAATCAGCAGCCACCTGATGAGCATCATGCTCGAAACACAAAAGCATCGCGGCCAACTCAACCTCCAATTCGCCGGCAGCGATATGGCCACGGTGCTCGGTGCGACGCGCAAAGAGTTAACCCAGCAACTCGATGAGTTTGCCGACCTCCACGCGCGTCACCCACAATTCGCCTTGGCTGCGCCATGGGCGCCACTGCAAACTGAATTGCGCGGCTTGGCCAACGGCACCGTGGCGGAAAACTCAGCAGCGAGCTTGGCGCAACACACTTTGCTGATTTCTAAAATTCTCGACTACTGCGCCTATGCTGGCGAACAAACCGGCTTATTGCTCGACCCGGAAGCCGCCACCTACTTTCTCATGGATGCCGCGACCATCAAAGTACCGGCTTGGATAGAAAACATCGCCATTTTGCGTGGTACCGGTGCCGGCCACATCAAGGCCGGTACACTGGCGCCGGAACAAAAAGCGGAAATGATTTCGCGCGTCAACGCCTTGCAAATCAGCAGCAAAGCCGTTTCTGATTTAACTGGTGCGCTGCAACGCTCCGGCGAAAGCATGCCGAGTTCGGCCACGCTAGCCTTTGATGCGAGCCGGCAGTTCATCGAACTGGCGCGTACCGACTTGTTCGGCGCAACCGTCAGCGGCGACGCCAGCGTGTATTTTGCCAGCGGCAGCGCGGCCATCGCCAAGGCTGTGGCGGCGCAAAAAGAATTGATCGCGCGCCTCAGCAGTTTGTTGCAGCAACGCGCAAACGAACAGCGCGCCCACCGCGACGCCATCGTGCTGCTGTTGGTCACGGCCTTTTGCGCCACGCTCTATTTATTGTGGGGCTTTTATCATAGCTTCATGCTGGCCTTGCACGCGGTCAGAAAATCGGCCGTGGCGGTGGCATCCGGTGATCTGACGCAACAAATTCATATTCATGGCAAGGATGAATTGGCCGAAACCGGGAATATCCTCGAAAGCATGAACCTCAATTTGTCCGGCTTGGTGGCGAATGTGCGTACCAATGCCAGCATGGTGTCTCAGTTGGGGCAAAGTTTGGCAGCCGGCATCGGTGATCTGTCGATGCGCACCGAGCAACAAGCCTCCAGTCTGGAGCAAACCTAAGCCAGCGTCGAAGATCTGGCCTTGACCGTGAAAAGCAATGCCGACAGTGCACTGGCCGTCAATGGCCTGGCTGCCAATGTGCGCCTGATTGCCGAATCCGGTGGCACCAGCATGCATGCGGCAGTTGAATCAATGCAAGGCATACAGAGCAGTGCACTGAAAGTGCAGGAAATCATATCGATCATCGACTCGATCGCGTTTCAGACTAATATTCTCGCGCTCAATGCCGCCGTCGAAGCCGCGCGAGCCGGTGAACAAGGACGTGGTTTCGCCGTGGTGGCCTCGGAAGTCCGCGGACTGGCGCAGCGCAGCGCCGATTCGGCGCGGCAAATCCGTACTCTCATCGATGCTTCGGTAGAGCAAGTCAAGCATGGCGTGGGCCAAATCAATGAAGTCAGTCTGACGCTCAGCGATATCGTCGCCGGCATCCGCAACCTCGCGACCAATATCGATGCCATTTCCACCGCCTCAGGCGAGCAAAGTAACGGACTGGCACAAATCGCCCAAGCGCTGCGCGAACTCGATGAAATTACCCAAAGCAATGGGCAAATGGCAGAGCAAGCCAAGAGTTCTTCGCTCAACTTGGAAGAGCGCGCAGCGCTGCTGGCCCAGGCCGTCGCCACCTTCAAGTTGCGTCAGGGAACGGCTGACGAAGCCCATGCGATGGTGAAACAGGCGGTGCGCCGCTACCGCGCCCGTGGTCAAGCGGCCTTGGCCGAGATCACCGCCGATGCGCAGCAGGAGTTTGCCAACAAAGATATGTATGTGTTTGCCTTCAACCGTAACGGTCAATATCTGGCCTTCGGTGGCAATCGCGACAAACTCAAGCTCAATCTGTTCCATATCAATGGCTTGGATGGTCAGAAACTGGTCAGTGATGCCTTCGCTTTGCCGGCGGCCGGCGGCTGGGTCGATTACAGCATCAACAACCCGGTTTCGCAAAAAGTCGAGCATAAAGTATCGTATATTGAAGCCGTGACCGATAATCTGGTGCTGGGCTGCGGGATCTATAAGCTATAGAGAAAACGGATAATGCTGCGCGGCTGGGTTCCCGCGATATAATGATGGGATGAAACTCACATTCACCAAAATGCATGGTGCTGGCAATGATTTTGTCGTCATCGATGCCATTAATCAGCATGTCGAACTCAGCGCTGCGCAGTGGCGTCACATTGCCGATCGCCGTTTTGGCATCGGTGCCGACCAAATTCTGGTGGTACAACGCTCCAGCCTGCCTGAAGTCGATTTCCGTTATCGTATTTTTAACGCCGACGGCGGTGAAGTCGAGCAATGCGGCAATGGCTCACGTGCCTTCGTGCGTTTTGTCATCGAGAAAAAACTCACCGACAAAGCGGCTATCCGGGTAGAAACCATGAGCGGCATCATTGCGCCGCGCATGGAAAGCGATGGCAGCATCACGGTCGACATGGGGCCACCGCAGTTGGCACCGGCCAAATTGCCATTCGATACGCAAGGGCTGAACAGCCGCCCAGTCGCGCTCGACGCCCTGTGGCCACTCGACGTGGCCGGCGACACCCGCTGGGTCTCGCTGGTTTCCATGGGTAATCCGCATGCCGTCCAAGTGCTCGACGATGTGGCAAGCTATCCGGTGGCAACAGAAGGCCCGCTGATCGAGCAACATGCGCGTTTCGCCAAACGCGTCAATGCCGGCTTCATGCAAGTACTCGACCGTCAACATATTCGTCTGCGCGTGTACGAACGCGGTGCCGGCGAAACGCTGGCCTGTGGCACCGGTGCCTGTGCGGCAGTCGTCGCCGGCATCCTGCGCGGCTTGCTCGACAGCCCGGTAGCAGTCAGTATGGCTGGCGGCGAGCTGTCGATCGCATGGCAAGGTTCCGGCACGCCGGTTATGCTCAGCGGACCGGCGGTCACGGTCTTCGAAGGCGAAATCACTCTCTGATCACTGTAATGAATTCAACTGACATCGCAACCTATCTGATCCAACATCCGCATTTTTTTGAAGAACATGCAGAATTGCTCAGTGCTGTAAAACTCACCAGCCCCATCATGGGCCGTACTATTTCCTTGCAGGAAAGACAAATGGAGGTCGTGCGCGAAAAATATCGCGCCCTCGAACTCAAGCTGACGGACTTAATGCGCATTGCTGATGAAAATTCCAGCATCAGCAATAAATTCCAACGCTGGACCCGTACACTTTTGTTAGCACGCAATGATGTTGATCTACCGCATATGCTGACACGCGATCTGCAAGAAATTTTCGACCTGCCGCACGCCACCGTCCGTTTATGGGATGTTGCCGCCGATTTTTCGCATACCTGGTTTGCCGAACCGGTGAGCGCCGACGCGCGCTTGTTTGCCAATAGTTTGAAAGTCCCGTTCTGCGGTGCCAATCAAGATTTTGAAGCGGCCGGCTGGTTCGATACCGAACTCGCCGTTGCCTCAATCGCCTTGCTGCCGCTGCGCCTGTCCGCCGATGCGGCCTGCTTCGGCATGCTGGTCTTGGGTTCACCCGATCTGGCGCGCTACACCAAGGACATGCATACCGATTTCTTGGTTCAGATCGCCGACACCAGCAGCGCGGCGCTCAGCTGTCTGATCGACCACTGAGGCGGCGCGCCGCTATGCTGAGGCCAGTGTGAATCTGCCGGAGCGTTATCTCGAAGTCTTGCGCAGTCAACGCCAACTGAGCGCGCATACCTTGGCCAGCTATGCGCTCGATTTGCAGGAATTACAAAATTTTGCCGGCACGCAGCCGCTGATCGCCCTCAGCGGCGGACAAATTCGCCACTTCACCTCGCGCTTACATGCGCGCGGCCTCAATCCGCGCAGCATCGCCCGCACCCTGTCTGGCTGGCGCGGTTTTTATCGTTGGTTAATGGAAACCGAGGGTTTGGCCAGCAACCCGGTCGATACCGTGCGAGCACCAAGAAAAACTCGACCGCTGCCGCAAGCCTTGGGGGTCGACGATGCCATTCGTCTGGTCTCACAAGCGCGCCCCACTCCCCACAACGAGCAAGCCAGCCCCTGCCCCAACCACGCCATGTTTGAATTACTGTATTCGAGCGGCCTGCGGGTGTCGGAACTGGCGGGCCTCGATGTGCGCCCGATCAACGAGCCAGCGCACCACTCACTGGGTTGGGTAGACTTGGCGCAAGCCGAGGTGCATGTCACCGGTAAGGGCGGCAAACCACGCATCGTGCCGGTGGGTAGGCCGGCGCTGGCAGCGCTGCGCACTTGGCTGACACAGCGCGACAGCCTGCTTAAAAGCGATCCCTACCCGCTGTTTCTCAGTTCGCGCGGCACCCGCATCTCGCCGCGCTTGATACAGTTGCGCATCAAGGCGCACGCCAACAGCCTGGCCATCGCGGCCAATGTACACCCGCATATGCTGCGCCATTCCTTTGCCTCGCATTTACTGCAATCGTCGGGCGACTTACGCGCCGTCCAAGAGTTACTGGGCCACAGCTCGCTGGCAGCAACCCAAATTTATACCTCCCTCGATTTTCAGCACTTGGCCAAGGTGTACGATGAAACCCATCCGCGTGCCAAGAAAAAATAATGCCCGCGCAGCTGTTTTGTGCAACTCAATTGCAGTTGCGGCATAATGCCTCTGTTCTCGTTAAAGTCCGCGCATCGCCATGAACCCAGCCATCACTCCGACTACCCGGCCAAACGCCGCCGATTTATTGGCCGCCCACGGTGTCCGTGCCACCGGTGCACGGCTGAGCGTACTGACTTGCCTGTTGCACGCGCCGCAAGCGATGTCGCACTTAGAATTGCAGCAAGCGCTGCCGGAGATGGACCGCGTCACGCTGTACCGCGCACTTGATTGCCTGAGTCTGGCGGGGATCGCCCATAAAATTGCCGGCGATGATAGAGTTTTTCGCTACGGTACCGCCGAAGCCCGTGCTCATGAACCGCAACACTATTCGCACAGCCACTTCAAGTGTACGCGCTGCAAACGCGTTTTTTGCTTGGACGATAGCCAACAAGCCAGCGCCTTGCATCAGCAATTACAAGCCAGCGTCGCGCACGCCTTGCTAAGCGGCTTCCAAACCCATGACATCGAACTCAATATCAAAGGCTGGTGCGCTGCTTGCGTGAATTGAACTGTTCACCGCAGCCTCGCCCACGCCTGGCCCAACCAAAGGAAAGCCCATGACTAGCCTGATCCCCACCACCATCCTGACCGGTTTCCTCGGCGCTGGCAAAACCACGCTGCTCAATCGGATACTGCAAGAGCAGCATGGGTTCAAAATTGCCGTCATCGAGAATGAATTCGGCCAAGAAAATATCGACAACCACATCCTGTTGCAAGCCATCGAGGAACAGATCGTCGAGATGAACAACGGTTGCATTTGCTGCACCGTGCGCGGTGATCTGATCGTCGCACTGGCCAAACTGATGGCACAAAAAGATGCCGGTCAAATCGACTTCGATCATGTCGTCATCGAAACCACCGGCTTGGCCAACCCCGGCCCGGTTGCGCAAACCTTCTTCCTCGATGAAGAAATCGGCACGCGCTATATGCTCGACGCCGTCGTCACCGTAGTTGATGCGTTTCATGCAATGAAGCAACTCGATGAGTATGAAGAAGCGCAGCGTCAGGTCGGCTTTGCGGACAAAATTTTGCTATCGAAAACAGATCTGGTCGATGCCGCCGCTTTGAGTGCGCTCAAAACCCGTCTGAGCCGCATCAACCCACGCGCACCCATCAGCGCCCTCGATTTCGGCCAAATCGCGATTGCCGAAGTACTCGACCTCAAAGGTTTCAATCTCAACGCCAAACTCGATCTCGACCCCGAATTTTTAGCCGCCGAAGCCGCCGAGCAGGCGCATGCAGAGACGGAGTGCGCGCCCGATTGTCAGCATCATGCACATACGCACGAGCATGAGCAGCAGCACAACCATCACCACGCCAGCCACAGCGACGACATCGCTGCCTTTGTCTTCAAAAGCCAACGGCCCTTCAATACCGGGCAACTCGACCAGTTTCTCGGCGGCTTGGTTCAAGTATTCGGTCCACGCATGCTGCGCTACAAAGGGGTGTTGTTTATGGAAAACGCCGATAGGAAAGTTATTTTCCAAGGAGTTCATGAAATAATGGGCACCGATGTCGGTATGAAGTGGGGAGATGAGGAAATTCGTGAGAGTAAAATGGTTTTTATTGGCAAAAATTTACCAAAAGAGATATTTATTCAGGGCCTCGAGCATTGTTTGGTATAAACTATCGGGCTACTGATAATGAGCATGGCCTCTTGCGGACTGAGAATTCGGTCCCATCTATCCAGCGCTGTTATCTGTCAGGGGAGAATCATCGTCTGCGGCGAAACAGTGCCTCGGATTTTTTCTATGTATTAACACGTTGTATCGAAAGTAAGCGAAGTGGCAACTAAATCACCTAAATCGACTGCTACAGTCAGCGCCCCCGAAGCTCTGCTCACCGAGGAACAACTCCTCGCTATGGTAGAGAAGGACTACATGAACGCTGCACAACTGGCATTTTTCAAGGCCCGTTTGCAACAGCTTGAAAAGGATTTACTGAAGAATGCCGATGAAACCACCGAGCATCTGCGTGAAACGGTGTTGGTCCCAGACCCGGCCGACCGCGCCACGATAGAAGAAGAACATGCGTTGGAATTGCGCACGCGTGATCGCGAACGCAAATTACTTAAAAAAGTGCAGCAATCCATCAACAGCATCGACGAAGGTGACTATGGCTGGTGCGAAGAAACCGGCGAACCGATAGGCGTACCGCGTCTGTTGGCCCGTCCGACCGCCACGCTGTCATTGGAAGCGCAGCAAAGACGTGAAATGAAGCAAAAACTGTACGGCGATTAATTTCCGCGCTTTACACCGCAGTATCACTGCCCTCTGCATCGACGTCGCCCGCCTCATTCGAGACCGGGCGACGTTGCTACTTGGCCAGCCACAACACTCCCAGCGCGACACGACGGCAGCACCGGTACTGATTTTGAACAATTTAATGGATCGTCGCAAGCGACGATGGAAAAGACTCTGGAAGGGGTTTGCATCCCCTCCCATCGCGTCGCTCCTTCG
>NZ_JASJVS010000088.1:0-11202 GCF_035019605.1 Undibacterium sp. 5I2
GAGGACGTATATCAAGAACTGAAACTGGCGGCATAAAAATTTACTTTTAGGCGACAACTAGCTTGAAAAACTCCGCCCTCGGCGTAACGGTGCGTAAAACCATCGATACCCTCATTGCTACGCGTTGCATCGAAGATTGCTGCCGCTTACTCTACATTGATAGAGACTTTGAGCCCTTCGTGATGCACTTAGGCTTGCGTCCGGCCCTGATTGCCACGCACATCAACGAATCCCCCGTACCCTACGGGTGAGTGAGTCGGCCTTGCGCACGTCGCCCACGGTCGGCAGTATGCTCAAGCCAGCGAATATGGCCCTGCCTACTATGCCATTTTGATATAGCTGCTAGTGTTTGAAGCAGCTTCTCTATTTTTTCTCCGCGAACCATAATGGCTTCCATGTCAAGCTCCCTACTTTGAGCACACTTCCGTGTTCGCACCCGGTCAATAGCTTGGTCGATACAATAAAAAGCATTACAAAAAATTACAATAAACAGAGACAAATAATGAGCAAAGAACGCCAGATTGATGTTCAGGTATTTCTGAACGAGCACCCATTTTCACGCTATCAGTGGCTGATTTTCAGCCTCTGTTTTTTTATTGTATTGCTCGATGGCTTTGATACTGCCGCCATCGGTTATATCGCACCTTCACTGATCAAGGAGTGGGGGGTGTCAAGGCTCGCTCTGGCACCGGTACTGAGTGCGGCCTTGTTCGGTCTGGCTGCCGGGGCACTCTCGGCCGGGCCACTGGCGGATCGCTTGGGGCGCAAGTTGGTGCTGGTCGTGTCGGTCTCCCTGTTTGCAGTCGCTTGCCTGGGATCGGCGTTTGCCGGCGATTTGTCACAACTGGTCGTGCTGCGTTTTATCACTGGCATAGGTTTGGGCGCGGCTATGCCGAATGCTGTTACCTTGATGAGTGAGTATTGTCCTGATCAGCGCCGCGGCGTGCTGACCAATGCCATGTTTTCCGGCTTTCCTTTGGGGGCAGCGTTTGGTGGATTTCTTGCCGCCTGGATCATTCCAATATGGGGATGGCGTGGCGTGTTGGTACTTGGTGGCGGCGTACCATTGGTGCTGGTGATCTTGTTAATAGTGTTTTTGCCTGAGTCGTTACGGTATATGGTGAGCCGTTCTCAGCCAATTGAGCGGATTCGCGCCGTAATGAGCCGTATCTCGGCAAGTGCGCATGATGCAGGCGGATTTTTCCTGACTGAAGTCAAGCCATCCACGGCCGGTAAAAACGGTTTAGGCGTCGTGCTTTCCCGTCCCTATGCAATCGGTTCCTTCATGTTGTGGCTGACGTATTTTATGGGGCTGGTCATTTTTTATGCCTTGATCAATTGGATGCCGATTTTGTTTAAAGATGCCGGTATCGCAGCAAAAGATGCGACCTTAATTTCAGCCCTGTTTCCATTGGGTGGCGTTGGGGCGATTTTCTTTGGCTGGTTGATGGATAGATTCAATGGCAACCGCATCATTGCCATTGGTTATGCATTGACCGCCTTGGCTATTTTCTCCATTGGTCAGGTAGCCGGCAATGTCGGTCTGTTAGTCGTGGTGGTCTTTCTCGCCGGTGCCATCATGAATACCGCGCAGTCATCGATGCCGGCCTTGGCTGCCAGTTATTATCCAACGCCAGGTCGTGCCACAGGTGTTGCGTGGATGCTTGGAATTGGCCGCTTTGGTGGCATTGCAGGATCCTTTTTAGTTGCTGAACTGGCGCGGCGTCAACTCAGTTTGCCCATCATTTTTTCCATTCTCGCCATTCCAGGCTTGATTGCGGCGATCGCTTTGTTGATCAAACAGTTCGTTCACCCGGAAATATCGGCGGCGGTAAAAATTGATTCAAAACAGGTTTTGGCGCACTGATATTGCGCTGTCCTAATTATTTTGCTCGAACAAAGTAGCCGCCTGCTTTCTGAAGTCCATCGGTGACATGTCCATATTGCGTTTGAAGAAACGTGTGAAGTAAGCCGGGTCGGCAAAGCCTAAGGCATAAGACATGATGCTGATGGACATACTGGTATAGACCAGATGACGCTTTGCTTCCAGCAGAATGCGATTATGGATCAGGTGTAAAGCCGATTTTCCTGTATTTTGGCGGCAAATGACATTCAGGTGTGCGGCAGTAATGCCTATCTTTTTGGCGTAATAGTTCACCAGATGCTGGGTGGAATATTCTGCTTCGATCAACCGCCCGAAATAGCCGAGATGCTTGCTGCTCTTTTCATTTTCCTGAGCAGTCGTCGGCGCGCTTGAAGGCGAGTTTCTGCTAACCCAGATCAAGATCGTCGTCAGCAAAGCTTCGATGAGCAAGTTACGATGTGGCGCATGGTGTTGGTATTCATATGCCAGCGCCTTCAGTGCCATGCTGGTGCGGGTGCTTTCCTCATCATCCAATAGCGTATGGATGCCAGGGTGCCTGAACGTGCTTAACTCGCCGCCCATTTTTTTTATTAATTCTATGATGATCGGGTAGGCAATCGTAACAACATGTCCTAGTGCATTTTGATCAAACTTAAATCCATGAATGCACATTTGTGGTACCAACAAAATTTGACCTGGATGCATGGTGTGATGTTGTTCGTCCAATTGTATGTGGGCATGACCAGCCTGCAGATAGAGGAGTTGAAATAAGCCGTTGTGCAGATGGGACTTAATCTGCCAATTATGCAATTCGCTGCGTGCGGCAATCGATTCAACATGAAGCAAATCCGGGCTGGGCCAAAGCTCATTCTCGCCATAAAGATCATACACAGGGATGGGGTTTACTGTATTCATGGCAAGTGTAAGAAATAATCAAGAATACGCTAAATGTACAATTTAAAAGAGTAAAAGTCCATTCCTGAAAAGTTGTTTTCCGGCGAACATCTGGTCTCATACCAAGATAATCAGGAGACAAAAAAATGAAAACACAAGTAGCAATTATCGGTGCCGGACCGTCCGGTTTACTGCTCGGGCAGTTACTGCATCTGCAAGGAATCGATACAGTGATTCTTGAAGCAAAATCACCTGAATATGTGCTCGGACGCATACGCGCTGGGGTACTCGAGCAGGGCTTCGTCGATTTGCTCAGAGAGGCAAAAGCTGGGGCACGCATGGATAGGGAAGGTCACGTCCATGAAGGCTTCAGCATTGCCTTTGCCGGCCAGCAGAAACGTATCGATCTGAAGTCCTTGACTGCTGGGAAAACGGTGATGGTATACGGGCAGACCGAAGTGACCCGAGATTTGATGGAGGCCCGCAAGGCTGCTGGTGGCATCACTATTTATGAGGCTGAAAATGTTGAACTACATGATTTTTATTCCGAGCGACCGCGCGTCAGCTTCCAAAAAAATGGTGAATTGATTGAACTGGAATGCGACTATATCGCTGGCTGCGATGGCTTTCACGGTGTTTCACGCAAGTCCGCGCCGAAGGAAGAAATAAAAACCTACGAACGGGTGTATCCGTTTAGCTGGCTGGGCGTGCTTGCTCGCACCCCACCGGTCTCGGAAGAGTTGATCTACGCCTGCCACGAGCGTGGCTTTGCACTCTGCAGCATGCGTTCGGACACGCTCAGCCGCTACTATGTGCAATGCGCCTTGGATGAAAATATTGATGAATGGTCTGATGAGCGTTTCTGGAACGAACTCAAAGCGCGTCTGCCACAGGATGTGGCCGAGCGGCTGGTCACCGGCCCCTCAATCGAAAAGAGTATTGCTCCCTTGCGCAGTTTTGTGACTGAGCCGATGAAATTCGGGCGCATGTTTCTGGTCGGAGATGCCGCCCATATTGTGCCGCCTACCGGTGCCAAGGGACTCAATCTTGCCTCAAGTGATGTGTCTACGCTGTATCATGCATTACGTAAAACCTATCATGAAGCTCGTAGCGATTTGCTGGAAAAATATTCCGAAATCTGTTTGCGCAGAATCTGGAAGGCAGAACGTTTCTCTTGGTGGATGACCTCGGTTTTGCATCAATTTGACGCTGACCCATTCAGCGAGCGGATGCAGCAAGCCGAGCTGGCCTACTACACGGGTTCCTTGGCGGGTTTGACGACGATCGCAGAAAATTACGTGGGATTGCCCTACGAACCGATAGAATGAGCGGGAAATAGAGTGATCGATAGGGAGGCGCCGATTAAATTCGCGTCTTGCCAGCCGCTTTTTGCCAACCTCCATCGCCACTGTTAACATCACTTTTATCGGCGGTGGTTGGCGTAGAGCTGGCTACTTAGGCTACAATCGCTCTGTCCATTGCGCATCCCCAAGGTGAAGAACAGTATGAACGAGCAAGTCAGTAAATCCACCCACTTCGGCTATGCCACCGTCGATGAAGAACAGAAAGTGCATAAGGTTGCCGAAGTGTTTCATTCGGTGGCGGCCAAGTATGACATCATGAATGATGTCATGTCGGGCGGTTTGCACCGGATCTGGAAAATGTTCACGATTGCCAATGCGGCCGTGCGGCCTGGTTACAAAGTGCTCGATATCGCTGGCGGTACCGGCGATTTGACCAAAGAATTCGTCAAGCAAGCCGGTCCTTCCGGTGAAGTGTGGCACACCGATATTAATGAATCGATGCTGCGGGTAGGGCGCGATCGGCTCTTGAATAAAGCCTTGATCACCCCCACCTTGCTTTGTGATGCAGAGAAGTTACCATTTCCCGACAATTATTTCGACAGGGTGACGGTAGCCTTCGGTTTACGCAATATGACGCACAAGGATGTGGCGCTGGCAGAGATGCAGCGTGTGCTCAAGCCTGGTGGTAAGTTGCTGGTACTTGAGTTTTCCAAAGTGCCGGAATTGTTGCAAAAGCCGTATGATTTTTATTCTTTCAAGATTTTGCCGTGGATGGGGCAGAAAATTGCCGGAGATGAAGCCAGTTACCGCTATTTGGCGGAATCGATACGCATGCACCCGGACCAAGAAACGCTCAAAGCGATGATGGAAGCGGCTGGCCTGGAACAGGTGAAGTATTTCAACCTGACTGCAGGTGTGGCGGCCCTGCACACTGGAATCAAACTTTAAGCAGTAATCAAATAAGCAGCAATTGCGCAGCAAACAAGGAGCGATGGAAATGAAGAAGATACTACTGATGATGGTGATGTTGGCCAGTACACTGGTCATGACGATCAGCGATGCCGATGCCAAACGTATGGGTGGTGGCGGTTCTATTGGTCGTCAATCGAACAATGTCTCGCGCCAAGCGCCACCGGCTAATCCTGGTACGGCCAATCAAGCGCGTCCGGCTGCTGCACCGGCAGCCGCGCCGGCGCCGGCTGCCTTGCCACCGAAGCCAGCCAGTCCTTGGAAGGGTATCGTCGGCGGTTTGATCGGTGGTGCTTTAATCGGTGCCGCCTTGTCGCATTTCGGCTTAGGTGGCGCTGTCGCTGGTATGCTCGGCTCTTTGCTGACCTTCGCTCTCATTGGTTTGGCGATCTTTTTCGTCATCCGTCTGTTCCGTAAGAACAGCGCTTCGTCTGGCAGTACTGGCTATGCCCAACCGGCCTATGCCGGTATGGCAACTTCGAATACGCCGGAAATCGGTTCCCGTATCGAACCGCAACCGGCTTGGCAAAGCGCCGCACCAGTTGCTGCTAATGCTGCTACCTGGAGTGTTCCGGCTGATTTCGATGTGCCGGCCTTCTTGCGCAGCGCAAAAACTTATTTCATCCGCTTGCAAGCGGCATGGGATAAAGCCGATATCAATGATTTGCGTGAATTCACCAGTGCGGAAATGTATGCCGAACTCAAGCTCGAAATTCAAGAGCGCGGTGCCACTGCCAATGTCACCGATGTCGTGCACATCGATGCCGAATTGCTGGGCATAGAAACTGTCGGTAATGATCATCTGGCCAGTGTCAAGTTCACCGGCATGATCAAAGAATCGCAAAATGCGCCGGCCGAGGCCTTTGCCGAAGTCTGGAATCTGAGCAAACCGGCCAATGGGCAAGGCGGCTGGGTGTTGGCAGGGATACAGCAGCTGTCCTAAGCTGCAGAAATTGCCGCTGTGCTGATGCAGATCGAATCTTCTCATCAACATAAGCTGTTAAACTTGGAACCGCCCGCTCGATTGCCGGGCGGTTTTTTTATGATCGCAGGTTTTTCTTATCGATATGCTCTCACCTTTCATCAATCATTTACTCGCACAAGAAAACTGGGCCAGCGAACAGTTGCAAGCCCATGCAGGGAAAGTCGTCTGTATTGATGCGCAAGCTGTCCGTTTCTGCCTTCGGGTCCGGCCCGACGGTCTGTTCGAAGCGGCAGCGGAACCGGTGACGGCGACAGTGACGATACGGCTGCGCTTGAGCGACTTGCCTTTGATGCTGAGCCAGCGTGAACGGGCATTTTCCTACGTCAATATCGAAGGCGATGCCGATTTTGCCAATATGCTGTCGCGTTTGAGCCAGAATCTGCGCTGGGATGCCGAGGCTGATTTGAGTAAGCTCATCGGCGACGTGGCGGCGGTGCGACTGGTCGCCGGGGCGAAAACAGCGGCATCCGATTGGTTCGAAGCACAGCAAAAATTACACGAAAATATCGCCGAATACTTTCTCGAAGAAAATCCCCTGCTGGTTCGTCCGGCCCGGGTTGCCAGCAATGGTGCCCTTATCAATAAAACCCGTGACGATGTTGAACGCCTGACCAAGCGCATCGAAAAACTGGAAAGGATGTCTCGATGAGCTTTAAATTTCTGCGTTTACTCAAAATCATACGCATTACTCTGCAGTATGGGATCGATGAAATCGTTATTTCCGGTTTGCGTGTGCCGCGGACGGCGCGCCTGATCAAACAGATTTTATTCTGGCGCGACTTGTCGGCACCGCGTGGTGAACGCTTGCGCAAAGCCTTAGAAGACCTCGGCCCGATTTTCGTCAAGCTCGGCCAAGTCTTGTCGACGCGACGCGATTTGATGCCGCCCGACATAGTCGATGAGTTAGCCAGATTGCAAGATCGCGTGCCCTCATTCGATCCCGACTTGGCCATTGCCCAGATCGTTAAATCGCTCGGTGCGCATCCGGATCAATTATTTGCCAGTTTTGAACGGATCCCGGTAGCTTCTGCGTCGATTGCTCAGGTTCATTTCGCTACGCTCAAGGATGGGCGCGAAGTGGCGGTCAAGGTTTTGCGTCCAGGCATGAAGGACACGATAGATAAAGACGTTGCTCTGATGCAGGTGGCGGCCGGTTGGCTGGAAACCTTGTGGGCTGATGGTAAACGTTTAAAGGCACGTGAAGTGGTCGGCGAATTCGATAAGTATTTGCATGATGAACTCGATTTGATGCGCGAAGCCGCCAATGGCAGCCAGTTGCGGCGCAATTTCCAAGATTCCGAGCTCTTGCTGGTACCGGAAATGCATTGGGATTACTGTTCTTCTTCAGTTATCGTGATGGAGCGCATGAACGGTATTCCGATTTCGCAAATCGACCGTCTGCGCCAGGCCGGAGTCGATTTGGCCAAGCTCTCGCGTGACGGTGTGACGATTTTCTTCACGCAGATTTTCCGCGATGGCTTCTTTCATGCCGATATGCACCCAGGTAATATTTTGGTCTCCACCGATGCCGCTACCTTCGGCCGCTATATCGCGCTCGATTTCGGCATCGTCGGCACGCTCAATGATTTCGACAAAGATTATCTGTCGCAAAATTTCCTGGCATTTTTCCGACGCGATTATAAACGCGTGGCGGAAGCCCATATCGAATCGGGTTGGGCACCGAAAGATACCCGCGTCGATGAGCTCGAAGCCGCCGTGCGTGCCTGCTGCGAACCGATTTTTGATCGACCGCTGAAAGATATTTCGTTTGGACAAGTGCTGTTACGCCTGTTTCAAACTTCGCGTCGTTTCAATGTTGAAGTCCAACCGCAACTGGTGCTGCTGCAAAAAACTCTGCTCAATATCGAAGGTTTGGGGCGTCAACTTGACCCTGATCTCGATCTGTGGAAAACCGCCAAGCCCTATCTCGAACGTTGGATGAATGAGCAGGTAGGCTGGCGTGGTTTGCTCGATAAGCTCAAGGCGGAAGCACCGCGCTACAGTCATATCTTTCCGCAATTACCGCGCTTAGCCCATCAAGCCTTGACGCGTGCCGGCGAGGCGCATGCCAGTGATGGCATGTTGCAAGCCTTGTTGACCGAACAGCGCCGTACCAACACCTTATTGCGCGTGATTGTATATTTCGGCGGCGGTTTGTTTGCCGGTGTCGTGGCGGTTCAATGTTTTCTCAATTTCTGATGGCCGGTGCAGCCTATGCCTGAGTTGATACACCGCGACCCGCTGCGAGCTGATTTTTGGGATGAGCGCTTCGAGCGCCAGTTCATGCCTTGGGACAGAGGCGGGGTGCCGCAGGATTTACGCGATTTCGTCAATGCCGCCAGCACGCCGTGCAGCACCCTGATACCGGGCTGCGGCCATGCCTATGAAGCGGCATTTTTTTTGGCAGCCGGCTGGCCCGTGACGGCCATCGATTTTTCCGCGGCCGCCGTGGCTACTGCGCGCGCCTTACTGGGCACCGACGGCCACTGTGTGCAGCAGGCCGACTTTTTTACTTATCAAAGTGCAAGCCCGCTGCAACTGATTTACGAACGGGCGTTTTTTTGTGCTTTGCCGCCATCTTTGCGTAGCGCCATCGTGGCGCGGTGGGCTGCGCTGCTGGCACCGGGGGCATTGCTGGCGGGGTATTTTTTCATCACTGAGCACGGCAGTCTGAAAGGCCCGCCATTTGCCATTGCCTGTACCGATTGGCAAGCGCTGATGGCAGCAGACTTTGTTTTGCTCGAAGATAAGGCCGTTGCCGACTCCATAACGGTGTTTGCCGGTCAAGAACGCTGGCAAGTTTGGCAGCGCCGCAACTAAATTCCCTACCACCACGGTTAAACGATGAGTCTGTCTCTTGCTGCCCAACGCCTGCGCAGATTAAGTGCGCTGCCCTTGCGTGCCGATGCGATCCGTACCTTGTTGAGTGCGGCAGATTACCGGCGCGAATTGCTCTCGCAAATCGCCGCTGCCAAACAGCGCATCTGTTTGTGCAGCCTGTATTTACAGGATGATGAGGCCGGTGCCGACATCATGGCTGCGTTGTATGCCGCCAAGGCGGCCCGACCGACTCTCGATATCATGGTGTTGGTCGATTGGCACCGCGCGCGGCGCGGTTTGATCGGCGCGGCCAAAACCAATGAGCCGCTCGGAAATGCCGCTTGGTATGTGCGCCTCAGCGCGGCCCATGCGGCCGCGATCCCAATTTACGGCGTGCCGGTGCAGACCAGTGAGTTGTTTGGCGTCATGCATCTCAAAGGTAGTGTCATCGATGACAGCGTGCTCTACAGCGGTGCCGGCATCAATAATGTCTATTTGCATCAATTTGAGCGCTATCGGCATGACCGTTATCTGCTGCTCGAGCATGCGGCATTAGCGACGAGTATGATTGATTTTGTTCGTGCGCAATTGTTATCGGCGGCGGCGGTACGTCGTTTGGATTTGGCCGAAGAGCCGGCCAGTGGCAGTCAAATTCGTAGCTTACGCGCCAGTTTGAAACGCGCCAGTTATCAGTTTCAGCCACAGAATGAAGCCAGCCGCAACGCGGCAAGCCTGAGTGTGACACCCATCGTTGGGGTTGGTAAAAACAACCGCCTCAATCGCGTGATTTGTGACTTGCTTGCCGCCAGTACCGAGCGTATCACTTTGTTGACACCGTATTTCAATTTTCCCGCCGTGGTCGATAAAGAAATCCGCCGGGCCTTCAAGCGTGGGGTGATCATCGATCTCATCGTCGGCGACAAAACGGCGAATGATTTTTTCATCGCACCCGAGCAGCCATTCAAGGTGATTGCTGCCCTGCCATATTTATATGAAGTGAATTTACGGCGCTTTGCCAAAAGCCATCAGGCTGAAATAACTAGCGGGCAATGTAATCTGTTTCTTTGGAAAGATGGCAACAATAGCTTTCATCTGAAAGGCATCGATTGCGATGGCGTGTATACCTTGTTGACCGGGAATAATCTTAATCCGCGCGCGTTTCGTCTCGATTTGGAAAATGCCTTGCTCATTCATGACCCGCAGAAACTCTTGCAGGCACAGCGGCATACTGAGTTCGAGTCGATCTTGCAGCATGCCCAGCGCCTGAGTAATTATCAAGAGCTGCAAAAATTACCCGATTATCCGGCCCCGGTGCGGCGCTTGCTCAATCGGCTTACCCGAGTGCGGCTCGATCGCCTCGCTTGTCGCGTACTGTAAACCCCAGCGTGCTCATGGGGCATCGATGCGCAGCAGTGCCATCGGCACGCTTTCATTGGGCAGCCATTTTTGATAAATTTTGGCGAAACTGCCATCTTTTTTCAAGCTGCGCAGCGCTTCCTCCCAAGCCTTGATGGTGGCGGCCGAGGTTTGTTGTGAAAACGCCAGAAACAATTCCAAGCTCTCCAGAGTGCTTACTTTCTCCACCTCATCGCGCTGGCGGCCGATATCGTTGAGTACGGATGGCACCACGAAGCTGCCCTCCACCCACAAATCGAAACGTTTGGCAAACAGCATATTGGCAACGATTTGCGGTGTCGGGGCCTGTTCGATATCAGAAAAACCATGCCGCCGTGCCGTGTCGGCGAAAATACTGGCGCGGTAAGCGCCGACCTTTAATTTTTGCATGCCAGCACCAAGAGCGCGCAAACGTGCGGCATGGCCTTTACGGGTCCAGAGTGCGGTGCTGGAGACGGCGATAGGGCCTAGCAAGGTCATCAGTTTTTCACGTTCGTCCGAGCGTCCCACGGTAAACAGCAGGGTATTCGGTTCTTCGAGCAAAGTTTTATAGCCGCGTGCCCAAGGGACGACTTGTATGATGGCATCGGCACCGGCCGCTTTGCTGATGCGTTTTTGCAGCGCTCGTACCACTTCGACCGCCATGCCATCGACTTGTTGATCGTTGCCGAAACTGATAGGCGGCCAGTCTTCCGTGAGAATTTGCAAATTCTGCGCCGCTGCCAAGCTGCATGCCAGCAGCAGACCGGCACAGCACAGGGCAAATTGGCAAACTAGTCGGTAAGTTGTTGGCATCGGCATCGGCGGTTTGATTTATTGAATATTAGCAATAAGCATCAATTTACCTGATCTGCCGCGCATGCGTTAGTTGTATCGACGCACACAACTGGCACTGTATAGTGGATCCACATATCCGGACAACAGTTTAAACTAGTGTCTGTCGAAAAGAGACGAGGCAGACCATGAGTGAA
>NZ_JASJVS010000089.1:0-10566 GCF_035019605.1 Undibacterium sp. 5I2
AGGCAAGGAAGGCTTCGCCTTCCGAGCTATCCATCCCCGACCTGAAGAGACGGGGCTTTTCGCTCAATTCCGGTAAAAAGCATCATCAACCCGGACGAACAACAAGGCCAGTATTTTCTGCAGCGAAGGGGAGAACAGGGCGTCGGCTATCATGTGCCATATTTCAGCATGATCATACCAAAATATGGCACGGAAACGACGTGTAGAAGTTCTCAACGCTGTTTAACAAGCAAGAGAAGCTGGCATGGCGCGAGCCAGTCCAAAAAGCAAGGGAGCAGGCGCATAACATTGAGCGCAGCAACACACTTGCTATCAGCCGTTGACGAATTTTTCTTTAAGTAACTACAATTAGAAGCTACAATGAAAGCGTAACAACTCAATAGCCCGTCTGGTCCGACGGTGGAAAAGTCTGCTGAAAAGCTTTGCATCCCAGCGCGTCGCGTCTCCGTCACTCACCGGCCCCAAGTTCAGGCTTGCAAACTGTCCGTCAGATTTTTGATGAAACTTGAATGGAATGCCGATAAGGCGGCACGCAACCTGAATAAGCATGGTATTTCGTTCGAGGATGCCGAGCTGGTTTTTTACGATACCCGACGGATAGAAGTCTACGACGGGCGCGAGGACTATGGGGAAGACCGATGGGTCACGATTGGACTGGCTTACTCGGCAGTCCTGTATGTGGTCTATACCGTTCGACACGCGGAAACCATACGCCTTATCTCTGCGAGGAAAGCCAATGCCGATGAAAGAAAGAAATATCGTGAAACGCACTCTTGACCTGAAAAAGCTGCCGCGCTTAAGCCCCGAGAAAAAAGCCAGACTCGATGCCGTGGCGTCAATGCCTGATGCGCAGATCGACTACAGCGATGCAGCGTTTCTGCCTGATGCGGTTTGGATGAAAGCAGCCGCGGAGTTGCCGCACACGAAGCAGCAAATCACCTTGCGTATTGATGCGGAAGTGCTCGATTTTTTCAAGCACGGCGGTAAACGCTATCAGTCCCGCATCAATGCCGTGCTGCGCTCTTATGTAGAAGCCCATAAGACACATGCGCAAGCAATCGGGTCTCATTCACGTAAAACCAAGGAAGCGCAGAGTTAATCGCAGTGGAATGGGCCGTTGCCAATGAGGAGGCAACGCAGCAGTGCGCCTCAATGGCGGCGGGCAAACCGCTTGGATTAAATTTGCGTTTCCCTGGCAGTTCATCAAAACCCCTGCGAAAATTGCGATAACTTGGCTTTTTTCTTCATCCGCGCCGGCGTCACCCCGTAAGCCGCTTTAAAGCTCGCGGTCAGGTGGCTCTGATTCCCAAAGCCACAGTCTTGCGCGATCCTTTCGATGGCCAGGTCAGTCTGTGTCAGCAGCTCGGCGGCGCGTTGCAAGCGCAAGCGTAAAATATAGCGATGCGGCGTGCTGCCCATCGCTTGTAGGAACAAGCGACGGAAATGCGAAGTACTGATGCCGGCGCGCTGCGCTAATTCGGCCATCGACAAGCTGGCGGCCAAGTTTGCTTGCATCCACCCGAGTACCACTTCCAAACGTCCTAATTGCAGATTGGGCGGGCGGATGGCGGCACTGCGTAATCCTTCCAGCGCGCGACAAGCTTGTTCTACCATGAGGGCAGCCAGCCTTGCCAAATAGGCGGCATCGGTGCGCTCTTGGCTTAATTCATCGACAATCTGCCGCGCCAGCGCACTGACCAAGCCATCGTTGAAGGGGACCAAGCCCGGCATGCTGCTGAGCAGGGTTTGCAAGCGGATGGCGTCGCCACTGAGCGGTTCACAAAAGTAAAACACCGCGACATCAATCGCACCGTCGAAGCGCCACTCGGTCGCACAATTCGCCGCCATGGCAGCGGAGAAGCTGGGAATCGAATCGAACTGCGACGCCTCGGACAGTCCTTCGTGCGCTCGTGCACCACCTAAATGGGATAGCAAGACCATGGCCGGCAAAGCGGGAATCTGGCGTTGCGTGGCTTGAAAAAAATACCGTTCGGCCCGCAAGGACGACGCGCCAGCGCTACCGATGGCAAGCACACCCGATATCACCGGCACGACACCCAGAAGTTTGCTGACTTGTTCCCAGACTTGCATGTGAGATCCAAAAAATGAGCATTTATCGATAAAACCAGTGCCAGTTTATATCACTTTTGCGCCAATAAAAGGCTGACAATAAACACACTGGCGATGCGCACATACAGCCAGACCACCATCACGGAGACCAACATGACAAGTTTCAACCCGCACTACTGGGCCGACGCGCTCGAACGCAAGTGGATCAAGCATAAGCGCTACTGGTATCTGAGTTCACTGCTGTTGGCCCTGTTACCGCTGGGCTCGGCGGCTTTGGCCGTACACTTCCAGCAAGGGGCTTGGCTGTGGTCGGTGGTGCCGATCACGTATTTTGTCTTACCCCTGTTGGATCAGTGTTTTGGGCGTGACCACGCCAATCCATCGGAGGCAGAAGTCGCGGAATTGAAACAGGATCGCTATTTCGTACATGTCTTATACTGTGCCACGGCCTTGCACTGGGTGGCGCTGATCGGCATGGCCTACACGGTGACGCATTGGGCTTGGTCTTGGCCGGCCCTGTTGGGGGCGGCGCTGAGCGCGGGTTTGATCAATGGCGTCGGTATCGCCATCGGGCATGAGCTCGGTCATAAGCTGATGGATCGTCAACAAGTTCTGGCCGCCAAGCTGGTGTTAGCCTGTTGCGGCTACGGCCACTTCATGGTCGAGCATAACAAGGGCCACCACAAAGATGTGGCCACGCCGGCAGACCCGGCTTCGTCACGCATGGGGGAATCGATTTATCGTTTCGCGGCGCGCGAAATCCCCGGCACCTTGCGCCGCGGCTGGATATTGGAAGCCACACGCCTGCAACGCGGCGGCAAACGCAGTTGGTCATGGCACAATGAAATTTTGCAGCAATGGGGCTTTACGCTGGCCGTGTATGCCTTACTGACACTGTTCTGGGGTGTGTTGGTGCTGCCGTTTCTGCTGATCGCTGCGGCTTTCGGCTGGTGGCAGCTGACTTCGGCCAATTACATCGAGCACTACGGTTTATTGCGTGCGCAAGATGCCAACGGGCGCTATCAACGTTGCGAGCCGCAGCATTCTTGGAACAGTAATTTTAAAATTTCCAATCTCTTGCTCGTGCATTTACAAAGACACTCGGACCACCACGCCCATCCGAATTTGCCCTATCAAGTTTTGCGCGACTATGACTCTGTACCGCAATTACCGCAGGGATATTTCGGGATGTTCTTAGTCGCGCTGTTTCCCGCGCTCTGGTTCGCCATCATGGACCCGCGCGTGTTGGAGTGGGCCCAAGGCGATCTGAACCGTATCAATATCGATCCGGCGCGGCGCGCTGCGTTGTTCCGGCGTTATGGCAGCGCTGCCGTGTAATCCCTGAGTCGGGGTGCGCCTCAACGCTGCAAGCACGGCCGTTTCGGATCAAATTTCCAATCTTTGATCAGGTATTGCATCGCTGTCGCATCATCGCGGCTGCCCAAACCATGTTGTAAATACAGTTGGTGCGCGGCTTCGAGGGCATCGTAGTCTACTTCCACCCCTAAGCCCGGCGTTTGTGGCACCGCGATTTTTCCACCGACGATTTGCAAAGGCTGTTTGCTCAGGGCTTGGCCATCTTGCCAAATCCAGTGGGTGTCAATGGCGGTGATGTTACCGGGCGCGGCGGCGGCAACGTGAGTGAACATGGCCAAGGAAATATCGAAATGATTATTCGAATGCGAACCCCAAGTCAGGCCCCACTCGGCACACATTTGTGCCACCCGTACTGAGCCGCGCATGGTCCAAAAATGCGGATCGGCCAGCGGGATGTCGACCGAGCCCAATTGAATCGCATGGCCCATTTGACGCCAATCGGTGGCGATCATATTGGTGGCGGTTGGCAGGCCGGTGGCGCGGCGGAATTCAGCCATCACTTCGCGCCCTGAATAGCCGTTTTCGGCACCGCAGGGGTCTTCTGCATAGGCCAGAATATGGCCCTTATCTTTACACAGCCGTATCGCTTCGGCCAATGACCAGGCACCGTTAGGGTCGAGGGTGATACGCGCTTCGGGAAAACGTTCGGCCAATGCCGTGACGGCAGCGATTTCCGCATCACCGTCGAGCACGCCACCTTTCAGTTTAAAATCTTGAAAGCCATAGCGTGCATGGGCCGCTTCGGCCAAGCGCACAATTGCTTCCGGAGTCAGCGCGACTTCATTGCGCAAGCGCAGCCAGGCATCGTCGGCATCGCGCTCACGCCGATACGGTAAGTCTGTGCGGTCGGCGTCGCCGATGTAAAACAAGTAGCCGAGCATGGCGACGCTGTCGCGTTGCTGACCTTCGCCTAACAAGGCGGCAACCGGCACGCCGAGTAATTGTCCCATTAAATCCAACAAGGCCGATTCCAAGGCCGTGACGGCATGGATGGTGACGCGCAAGTCGAAGGTTTGCAATCCGCGCCCGGCACCATCGCGGTCGGCAAAAGCTTGGCGAACTTGATTGAGCACACTCTGCCATTGCCCCAGGCTTTGACCGATTAACAATGGCGCGGCATCTTCCAAGGTTTGGCGTATCGCTTCGCCGCCCGGTACTTCGCCAACACCGGTATGACCGGCACTGTCTTGCAATATCAAGATATTGCGCGTGAAGTAAGGCGCATGCGCACCGCTCAGATTAAGCAACATACTGTCTTGACCGGCGACGGGGACGACACGTAAGGAAGTAATGACGGGAGAGGCAGACTTGGTCATGGCAAACTCAATCAAAAATTTTAAAAAAACCGTGAAGGAAGAGCGGCTTACATCTGCGCCGCATTTTTTAGTTCAGCACGATGTGGGCGCGTTTTATTTCACCGACGACGAGCAAGTAACAAACGATCGCCGCCAGCGCATTGGCACCGACAAATACCAACGCCCAAGAGAAGGAACCGGTGGCTTGCACGATGAAGCCGATAACGATCGGTGTTGTGATGCCGGCAGTATTGCCAAAGGTGTTGAACAAGGCACCACTTAAGCCCCCGACTTCTTTCGGCGAGGTATCGGCAACCACCGCCCAACCCAAGGCACCGACGCCTTTGCCGAAAAATGCCAGTGCCATGACGGCGATGACCAGGGTGTGCGTATCGACGTAATTACACAAGATGATGCTGGTCGATAAGAGCATACCGCACACAATCGGGGTTTTTCGGGCGGCCGTGAGGGAATAGCCGCGTTTGATCATACGATCAGACAACCAGCCCCCCAAGATACCTCCGGCGAAACCCGCCACGGCCGGCAGGGCAGCGACGAAACCGGCTTTTAAAATGCTCATGCCGCGCGCTTGCACCAAATACACGGGAAACCAAGTCAGGAAAAAATACGTCAGCGTGGTAATGAAGTACTGCCCGAAATAAATACCCATCAACATGCGATTGCGCAGTAATTGCGGTAAATAGCGAATGCTCGATACCTGCGCCGGCACGCCGGCAGCCGCCGCTGCATCACCTTCGATGTGCGCTAATTCGGCGGCATTGATGCGCGGGTGGCGGCGCGGTTCGTAAATCACTTTGAGCCAGAGCAGGGCCAGCAGCAAACCGCTCGCGCCCATGACATAGTAAACATCGCGCCAGCCGTATGAGTGGGCGATCCAAGCCATCAACGGGGCAAACAAGACGGTGGAAAAATACTGGGCAGAATTGAATACCGCTGATGCCAAGCCGCGTTCGGCGCTGGGAAACCAAGCAGTGACCAAGCGGCTGTTACCGGGAAACGAGGGGGCTTCAGCAATCCCGACCGCGGCGCGCAAGACAAAGAAGGTGACGATGGCCGAACCACCGAGCACAAAACCGGGAATGCCCTGCAATAAGGTAAACAGCGACCACAACGCGATGCTGGCGGCATACACCAGGCGCGTGCCGAATTTATCGAGTAACCAACCACCGGGAATTTGTGCCGCCACATAGGCCCAGGCAAACGCGGAGAAGATGAAGCCCAGGGAAGACGCTTCGAGACCGAATTCTTTTTGCATGGCCGAACCGGTAATCGACAAGGTCGCGCGGTCGGCATAGTTGAAGGCGGTGACGAGGAAGAGCATGGCCAGAATCAGGTATCTGACGCGACTGGCCGGCGTAGCTGGTAGCGCAGGGCTGGCTGCGGCAGTAATTGTGTTCATACTTGTCTCGATATTGTTTTACGCTGTTGTGCGTAATTTTTTTATATTTGTGAACATCACACAGATCGGTTCCGGCCACACCCACACAGGCATGCGCAGTCGGTAATGCCGACCGGCCGTACGTATTCCGTTGCAAGGCAATTGTTGCATTCTCAGCGATTCAAGTACAGAATAACAAACAACTTAATTAATACAATTTTTGAATCGATGTTCGAACTCAGTCAATTACGCTGCTTTGTTTCTGCCGCCGAAGAATTACACTTCGGTCGCGCCGCTGTGCGTTTGAACATGACGCAACCGCCCTTAAGTCGGCAAATTCGTTTGCTTGAGCATCAGGTCGGCACCTTGCTATTAGAAAGAAACAGCCGTTCAGTGCGTTTGACGGCGGCCGGCCGCAGTTTTCTGCCCGATGCCCAGCGAATTTTACGCTTAGCCAATGAGGCCGTAGCGACGGCCAGACGCATCGCTAAAGGCGACTCCGGTACGCTGGCTATCGGTTTTACCGCTTCAGTTGGCTATGGTTTCTTGCCTGCCTTGGTCAAGCAATTGCGCGACATGGCGCCGACCGTGCATTTGACGCTCAAAGAAATGGTCAGCAGTGCCCAGCTCGAAGCGCTCGATGCCCGCCAAATCGATTTGGGTTTGTTACGCCCACCAGTTGATCAAGGCGAGCTGGAAACGCTGCCGTGTTCGGCCGAAACCTTGGTGCTGGCGATTCCGGAGCAGATGCAAGATGACTGGCCCTTACAACCGACCATCGCCGACTTCGACCGCAAACCCTTGCTGATGTACTCGCCCTATGAAGCGAAATATTTTCATCTGCTGTTGCAAGGCTTGTTTGAAAAATCGGCGGTACTGCCGGACGTGGTTGAATATGTGAGCCAGATCCACACCATGCTCGCTTTGGTACGTGCCGGCTTAGGCGTGGCAGCCATTCCAGCCGCTGCGGCAACGCTGCGTTTTGAAGGTGTAGTATTCCGTGAAATTCTTACCGTGCCGGCGCGTCCGGTGATACAGCTGTATGCTTTTCGTAACGACAATGACAACCCCATTCTGGCCAATTTTATCGCGCGGCTGCATAGCGCTACCGTCTGAGCAAGCATAACGATGCCTATGATCTCCACACCCACCAAGCTTCCGCCCCATGCCGTGTCACGCTTGCGCAGTGCGCGCCTGTTGCGCAGTACCCGACCATTTCTGGCGCGTGGTGGCCCGCATGGTGAGCGCTGCAGCGGCTGCCGCTTGATACTGAGCCATTGTCTGTGCGCGCTGCGGCCTATCGTCGCAACGCGCGCCGGCGTGTGCCTGCTGATGGCGGAACATGAAACACTCAAACCCAGCAATACCGGCTGGCTGATCGCCGACGTCGTACCCGATACCATGGCCTTCGGTTGGGCGCGCACCGAGGTCGACCCCGCCTTGCTGGCCGTATTGGCCGATCCGCAGTGGCAACCGTATGTGGTGTTTCCCGGTGAATTTGTCGCCCCGGAACGCGTGGTCAGCACTTTGCTGCCGCCGTCGCCTGAGGCGACGGCTAAGGCTGTGGCTAAGCGGCCCTTGTTCATTCTGCTCGATGCCACTTGGCCGGAGGCGCGGAAAATTTTTAAAAAAAGTCCTTACCTGCTGCCCTTCCCAGTGCTCAGCCTGACCCCGGAACAGTTGTCGCGCTATCGCCTGCGCCGCTCACGTTGTGATGAGCATTTGTGTACCTCAGAGGTGGCGGCACTGTGTTTGCATCTGGCCGGCGACAGCCATGCTGCGCACACGCTGGCGGCCTATCTGGAGGTATTTTGCGAGCACTATCTGCGCGCCAAACAACAGCAGCCAGTTAATTGGGACGATGCCTTGCACGCGCAGTTGCATGCCTTGGCGCGCGGCTCACAGCTTGTGACCAAAGACTTGGCGCAGATAAGCGAGGAAGGTTTGGTCGGTGCACAGTGTCTTGCCGGGTGAATCGGATAGTTTGGCGACCGGCTGGCCATTGCATACCGTCAGTTTCATGACGATATTGAGCGCTTCGAGGCCGGTGTCATTGCTCAGATTGGTGCCGATGCCGAATCCGGTCATGCTGCGGTCGGCAAAATGCCGATACAGTGCGAAGGCGCGCGGTAAATCGAGGCCGTCGGAAAATACCAGGCGCTTGGTATGGGCATCAATGCGTAATTGCGCATAATGGGCCAAAGCCTTTTCTCCCCAAATCACCGGATCACCCGAATCATGGCGCAGACCATCGAAGAGTTTCGCGAAATACAAATCGAAATCGGCTAAAAAAGCATCCATGCCAACCACATCGGTCAGCGCGGTGCCAAGATCACCGCGGTATTCGTGCACCCAGCCTTCGAGTGCGGCGGTTTGAAAGTCGCGCAAACGTACACCGAAGGATTGATACGATTGCAGGTATTCGTGCGCCATCGTACCGATGGGAACGAGTTGGTATTTTTTTGCCAGCCAAACGTTCGAGGTGCCCTTGAAGAATTGCGGCAAGTTTTTAGCCAGACTGGCCACCACTTCCTCCTGCCAGGCAGCGGAAAAACTGCGGCGCAGGCCGAAATCAAAAAATTCGAACGGGTGCAGGCGTGGCGGTTCTTGCGCGAAGACGCGTACTGCCGTGATTTTATCGGCCAGACGGCGGCGTGCCTCTACCAGCGTGGCAGCTGTCTGCAAACGACGGAAATACAATTCGTTAACTATACGCAAGACATAAATTTCAAAGCCCATCACATGGACCTGCGGCCCGGTCGCGACGATTTCGAGTTCGTCACCGTGGCTGCTGACGCGAATGAATTTTCTTTGAAAGTGGAACAGTGCCAAAAAGTCGGTGAAATCACTTTTAATATAGCGCAGCGAACGTAAATAATCGAGTTCAGCTTCAGTCAGTTGCAGTGTGCACAGATGATCGAGTTCGCGTTCTACCTCGGCCTGTAAATCGGCCAATGGATAGGCTGGCGTATTGCGGCAAACGAAGCGGTATTCGGTCTGGCTGTCAGGATGACTATGCAGCAAAGCCTGCCACATGGTGAATTTGTATAAGTCAGTTTCTAACAGGCTGGTGATGACTGGTTTCATGACAGCCGTTTCCTTGGTTATATGAGGACTTCTTGACACCGCGCTTCCCTAGCCCATTCGGTGGCAGCAGTACACAGTCGGGCCAACGCTATGTGTTTGACGTGCGGGTCGCCCCCTTGAAAGCCGCTTCAGGTGTGACGGCGCGATGCCGTCATCATATTGTGAATTTAATCAATTCAGACAGAATAATGCCATACGCATAAGGCTGTTGTCAGCACCAATACACTGAGCAGTTGTCAGTAGCGTGCTCGCTCAGCGTAAAATAGCTGACATTACCCGCCTGCATCTGATCGTTGCGCCCACCGCCATGCTTGTCAAGACCATACAAAGATACATTTTTTTCTGTCTCGCTGCGCTGGGCGGCACCATCCTGCCCGCTGCCGCCGCTGACAGCTATGCCGTCGCGCTGAGCCGTGCCGAACGTGCCAACTTGGAACAAAGTGTGTGCGGCAGTCAATTCGGTGTGGCAGCGGCCGAGATCACGGCGTACGCCTTGTTACCACACGCGGAAGTAGCGAATTTTGCTGACGTCAGTTGCCGCCCGCATACGCAATGGCAGGGTCAGCCGCTGTACTGGGTGGCGCAATGCGGGCGCGATCAAGGCCGCTGGAGTTGTGCGCCGCCCGAGCTGGAAATGCAGCTGCATTCCAGTACAGGCTTGCTGCGGGTACGCCCCGGTACCCTGACACCGTCGCGGGCCGCACAAGCGATCAGCCGTTTGAGCAGCTATGGCTATTTTGAAGGTAAGTCGATTAGTGCAGCGCTGGAATCGACTTGCAATATGGGAATGGGAAAAACTGCTGATCTGATCGAAATTTCCTGCCGACATTGGGCTATCCATATTTCTTACTGGTGTCCGCAAAGCAGTCGGACCAATGCCTGTCCACGCATTATTTATATGGAGAAATTACAATAAAAAATCGCCGGTATGTAACCGGCGATTTTTTTTATACATTGTGCAGCACGTAGAATTTATTTTGCTGCTGCGGCGGCGGCGGCATCCACTTTACTTGCCGCATCGGCTTTGACGCCCATATGGTGTTTGATCTTGCTTTTCTCACCCGGGGTGACGACTTTAGCAGTGCTGGCAGTGGCTGCCGCATTGCTGGCCGCGGTATGAGTGGCTGAGGCTGTGGCGGCAGCACTGACGGCAACGGCAGGTGGTGCAATTTTTACCGGCGTTTGAGCGAAGGCGCTGCCGATTGCGCAGGAAGTAACGAGGAAAGCGGCAATGATTGTTTTCATGATAGATCCTGTTCTGGTGAGTTAATCTGCTGCAGTACATTATGTGCTGCATGAGGAAATAACGCGGGCCGGGGCGATGGCGTTGACGGGTTT
>NZ_JASJVS010000090.1:0-10396 GCF_035019605.1 Undibacterium sp. 5I2
TCACTCATGGTCTGCCTCGTCTCTTTTCGACAGACACTAGTTTAAACTGTTGTCCGGATATGTGGATCCACTATAGTTTCCTGCAAAATGACGATTTACACAAAATTATTTACACCCTCTATTTTCGTATTTGTCCCATAGATCCCCAGCACACTTACTGTTATTGTGGCTCTTATTTTCAGTAGCTATCCGTTATAAAAATATTCGCTCTGAGTCCAACTATTTTGTTCAGAAGAAGCGGACATTGCGGAATGATTTTTCGAAGGATGTCATTTTTTACAATTGAAGGCCGCTCCAGCCTAATGTACTCAACATCTCACCGAATAGATTGGGAGCAGCATGTTTTCAGGAGTAGATGGATAACTTTGTGAAAAATTCCAGTAAAAAATAACATCTGAGATTAGGCCATCTCTTGTGAAAGAGTTAAGGAAATAATACGAGGACCATCAGTAGATTCGTAAAAAAAGTTTACTCCCTCGTTTGAATATTTTGTTCGTAACGCCTTATATCGGGAGACGCAAAAATTTACCCGCACTTCCCTTGATAAATAACAGCGACTTAAAAAGAACCATCCTCTACAAGTGGTCGGAAATTAGACTTGGAAATATAAAAAAATCTCACCTTTAGCTTGAACTTTTTTCAGGTGATATGGAAAGCGTGTGCGCACAATTCAAGACGGAATTTCTGCTAAATATGCCGGTGAAAAATCTCTTTATAGTCGTGTCTCTTGCACTCCTTTTTGGTTGCAAAGGAAACTCGTTATCGGCAGACGAATATTTGACCGTAACTATTAATGACAAGGATATGGTTTTCAAAAAGACGAAAAGCCTTATTTCCGAGCAGATTGTGCTTCTACCGCATACGGAAACAAAGTATTACCAAGAGGAGGTAAGTCGCATTATTCAACAAATTAAAACGATGCAATGCCAATTGCCATATGCCAATAATTTTTTTGGTTTTGTTAAAAGAAAAAATTTTTTTAACATCGATAAAAAATAACAGAAAATCTGAAATTTATTGGCTGCAATATGATGACCAGAACTTGCATCACTATCCGCTTTATTTCCACATCTCCAGTTGTACCGTAATGGAATTCGGAGAACTCGTATTTCCAGCAAATCTTATTATTTTATGTAAAGAAACAGTGACAAACTAAAAATGTTCAAGGAAAAATATAATGACAATTTCTTTATTCATGAATCAGCGTATTCGTCATATTTTTCCAGACACGTTAACGATCCTGACAACATACCGGTGCAATGCTGAGTGCCGTCAGTGCTGCTTTGAATCGAATCCAAAAATAGAAAAACGTCTATCCCTTGACGTAATCAATAAGCGCATAGAGGAAGCATATCGAACTTTCCCTGCACTTAAACTCATTGTTTTTAGCGGTGGGGAAACATTCCTTTTGAAAGATGACCTGTATTCGGCAATTAAATACGCCAATAGTCTTGGGCTAATGACGCGTTGCGTCACTAACGGATTTTGGGGGAAAACAATTGGCACCGCTAAAAGAACCGTTCAGAAGCTCGTTGCGAGTGGAATCAATGAGATCAATATTAGTACGGGATCTGACCATCAAAAGTGGGTGCCGTTTGAAAGTATAGAAAATGCAGCGCAAGTACTTGTAGAGTCAGGAGTTTTTACGCTTGTTACCGTCGAGCGCGACTCAGAGAAGAGCAATTGTTACGAGCGAGCGGCAAATAGCGTGGTGCTCAAGAAATTATTACAAGATAAGCCATTACTATTCACCTTGCAATGCAATAGCTGGATGCCGTTTCATGACGACTATGAACAAAGAGGGGCCCCCATTGGCATCGATGTTCCTGATGGATGTTCGCAAATATTTCATAATCTTGTTGTAACTCCACATGACCAATTAGCGGCATGCTGTGGACTAACGTTTGAACATATACCCGAGATGAAGCTTGGTACTCTTGGAGAAAAAACGATGGATAAAATGTTTAATGAAGCTCTTGATGATTTTTTAAAAATTTGGATACATCTGGATGGCCCTACAAAAATAATGAAAAAACTATTTGACGAAGAAGTTGACGAGGGCTTGAGCCAAGTACATCACATTTGCCAAGCGTGTGCAATCATGCATCTTCATACTCGTGTCCGTGAAACATTGAAAGCGCGTTATACGGAGTTTTTGCCGGATGTCCTGAGTCGATTTTCGCTAAAAATAGCTATGCGCAATGCGGAAAAATCTGTGTTCCCAATTGCAATCGTTGACTAACTCGGAGGAGAAAATGAAACGTCGATATTTTCTCGGAATTGCTCTTGGTTCACTTGGGGTTCCGAAGTTGGGAACAGGCACGAGCCTGTACGGAACACCTGTAAGTATTCTGCCACGACCACTCACGTTGCCACATGAAGCTTTACGGCTTTCTTTGTCTGAAGCAAATATACCGACAGGTTTATGGAATGATTTATCATCGCTTGGTTCCCTCTGGGAACGAATTCTCACAGACCCTGAAGAAAAAGCATTATTCAAACGCGATCCAGGTAGCTATCTGGAGTCAAGAGGAATTCCTAGAAATATACTCGCTTCTCAAGATCAAGAAGTTAAGATGTTGACAGCACTATGTAACGATGATGTCTTGAGTAGTGCCATCCAAGGAGACTATAAACAATTTTTATCTATGCTTACTTCTTTAGGCGTAGTAAGCGCACGGCCCCCATCAGCACTAAAAGAAAGGGCAATCCAAGCGCTTAGGGGTGATGCAACAAATACTGAATATACAAGACGACTTACAACAGCCACAGACGGTGCGCAATTTCAAAAGCGATTAAAACAAAATGAACTCCAATATATCTATAGTCAAGTTGCACCTAATAGTGACCAAGCGGCTGTAGTGGCTATTCCTGTCGCTATAGCCGCTATTGTCGTTGCTTATATTTCTGTTGCCACATCGATAACTGTGGCGATTTTAGCCGGTGTTTATATTTCCGTTGCCGTCAGCGTTGCGATTACAGTTGGAGGTGGACACTCTCGCAATGCCGGCGATCAATGGCCGCTTTTTGCAGGCCCCCCACAAAGCGGTGTAATTACTGCAAAAACACCTCAATCAGCCAGACAAATGCAAACTGATAGAGAGTTTGCAGAAAGAGTTTTGATTGGCAAGCGAATGTTAGCCCTCGATCCAACAAGATTAGTTAATGCACAGGAAACTGCCAGAATTGCGAAATTATTGAAACAAGACGCTTTTGTTTTGGAGGCAAACAGACAACTTATTAGAGATGAAATTGATGCTTTTATTTCAGCAGCAGAAGAACTCAATATTATTAAAATACCAAGTTCAACACGAACGCATGTATTGGATGCAATGAAGCAACTATCTATACGTGCGGCCGGACTGTCAACCACCTAGCTTAAACATATAAAGAGGTAATTATGAGTGAAGTTTTTATTTTATCTCCCCCTAGTTTAAAAGCAGCAATCACTTTTTTTATTCTAGCTTTTTTGACACCTGTAGGAGTGTTGGGAATCGCTGTTGCATTCTCAAAAACGAGCACTAGCGCCGGCATCCTTACTACAATTTTAATTATTGCTTTATTACCCTTTGCGTTGATATCTTGGACGGCTTTTTCAAGGCGACAGATTGAAATTAATGCGAATGAAATTGTTGTAAAAACAGCTTTTTATACTACACGCGTTAATCGCCACGATATAGGCGCTGATATTCGCACAATTCAGCTAAAAAATTTACAGGCAGGCAGTATTTCCTCTCGTACAAATGGTATCGGTTTGCCAGGATATCAAGCTGGTTGGTTTGAATTGAAAAATGGCCGTTCAGTATTTGTGTCTATAACAGAGGAAAATATTTTATATATTCCAACCAATAAAAATTTCGATATTATTTTGAGTTTGCCCAATCCGAATGAGGTGATCAGCCGTTTGAAAAAAGATAAATGATAAATGATCGGTCGTTTTACCTGATTCTTAATTTATATAAATTAATGGAGAAATAGATGACACAAAATCGTAGAAGTTTCGGACAGTTTGCGTTTGCTTCCATTTTGACATTGACAACTAAGTCAGCCATCGCCCAAGTCAGTTCATCGTTAAAGACTCCAGAGCAATCGGAATTTATTTTTTTTGTTAATGAAACCGATAGGTCTGCCGCACAAAAAAAAGCTGAATTTCTATTATCGCAATTAGATACACCACCTAGCGTTGCATCGCAGCGAATTGAGGCTATCTATGCCCAAGGGGCTGCAGCCCTCAAGACTAGATATTCCGGAAGTGCTTTTAATCAGAGAATCAGTACGGAACGAGGTGCTTTAGGATTGGTAAGGGAAAGAGTGTTTCAAGGAATTGATGGCGGCTTTAAAAAATTACCAAACATCCCAGCAGGTGAGTATCTTATAGTTGTTTTTGCGACGATATTTCAAAATTCGTCGGATATATATACTGAGCAAATCACGCTAGCGCGCAACGATACGTCATGGCAGTTTGTTGAATATTTTATTGCAAAAAAACCTTATTACTCTTATTAACTGATATGACACAAGCGTAAGCCGCTAGGGAAGCGCGGATTAATCGCTGTGGAATTGTCCGTTGCCAATGAGGAGGCAATGCAAGGCGTCTTTTGCTGTCAATAGCGAGCTATTGACGGTAAAAGGCGACGCAAGTGCGCCTCAGTGGCGGCGGGCAAACCACTTGGATTAAATCTGCGCTTCCCTAGCCTGAATGTTTCATAAACCATCAAGTTACCCACAATTAATATGCTTGTACGAAACTTTACCATTCACCGTGCAATATAAAGTAAGTGCTCCATAAACCCCAGACTTGCCGCCTAAGCCCATTTCCCACATCCTTGTCACACCTTAATTTTTTTTGGAGCGACAACGATGAAGACCATCATGGACCAGCAATTCTGGATGAATCATGCGGCCGAACTTGAGCGTGAAGCCATTTCTGCCAGCGCCTATGCCCGACGCGAAGGCATCTCGGTCGCCGCCATCTACTACTGGCAGCGCAAGTCCAAAAAGCTGGCAGCAGGCCCGTCCAAACCATGCTCCTCGTTTGTGTAAGTGCGCGTAGCCGAAGGCGAATCAGCGCGTCACACACCATGCGTGCTGATACTGCCATCGGCCATTCGTCTCGAGATCGCTGCACTGCCATCGCCAGAATGGTTGGTGAGTTTGTTGCACGTCATGCCGGGAGTCCGCTGATGCATGCCGGCTGCCGTATCGATCAGGTCTATTTGTGCCGCACCCCGGTTGACTTCAGAAAGTCCATCGACGGCCTGTCAGTGTTGGTCGAACAGGAACTCGAACTCAGTCCTTTCGCCAGCGCCTTGTACGTCTTTATCAACCGTCATCGGAATAAAATCAAAGTACTCTACTGGCATCGCAATGGGTTTTGTCTGTGGTTGAAGCGCTTGGAGAAGGACAAATTCACTTGGCCAAAGGCGGGCGATTCGATGACGCAAACACTCAGTACGCAGGAATTTGAATGGCTGCTCGAAGGCTTCGATTTATGGCGAAATCAGCCGCATCAAACCTTGAATTTTACTTCTGTTTCATAGGCGGATTTGGTAAAATGACGTATGTCTTTTACCCCCTTCAAATCGCCTATCACACCGCCGCAGATTGAACTTCCCAAGTTCGTTCTGCCGGCAGTTTTGCCTGACAATATCGCTGAACTTAAATCCTTGCTACAGGCACAGCAAGCGCGTATCGGCGCGATCGAACAGCAAGCGATGCAGGCCATGCAGGACGCCATACAAGTCGCGACGCAAACGGCGATGGAAGTCGCCATGCGTGAAGCGAACAACTACCTCTTGCGCATGATCGAACAATCCGTGCTGGCACGGCATCGCATGTTCGGAGCCAGCTCGGAACAGAGTGATGCCCAAAGCCGATTGTTCGACGAGGCCGACACATTGGCGCAAGCGACGACACCAGCGCAGAATCTCGCCGATCTGCCAGCCGCAACGTCGGCCGAGGAAAGCGCCGACAACAAGCCAGGCAAAACACCGGGACGTGGCAAACGCAGCCCCTTGTCGCCCGCGTTGAAACGGGTCGACGTGCTGCATGACATACCGGCACACGAACGTACGTGCCCATGCGGTACACCGATGGTGGAAATCGGCGCAGACATCAGCGAGCAACTCGACATCGTGCCGATGCAGGTGCGTGTGCTGCGTCATATTCGCAAACGCTACGGCTGCCCTGGCAGTACGCACGCGCCGGTGACCGCAGCCTTGCCACCACAACCGCTTCCAAAAAGTAATGCCAGTGCCGACTTCCTCGCCATGCTCTTGACGACCAAATATGTCGATGGCTTGCCGCTGGCACGCTTTGAGAAAGTGTTGGCGCGACACGGCGTACCGGTTCCACGCCAAACGCTGGCACGCTGGGTCATCGGTACGGCCCGCTTGCTGCAACCCTTGCATAATCTGGTGCGTGACGCCTTGTTTGATAGCGGCGTCATCCACATGGATGAAACGGTGGTACAAGTGCTCAAGGAAGCCAATCGCACAGCCACGAGTCAGAGCTACATGTGGGTGCAGACAGGCGGACCGCCTGGCAAGCCGATGGTACTGTTCGATTACGACCCCAGCCGCAGCGCGGAGGTGCCGACGCGACTGCTCGACGGTTATCAAGGCTATTTGATGACCGATGGGTACACCGGCTATACCCAACTGGCGAAGACGGAAGGTATTGAGCACTTGGTGTGCTTTGCACACGTTCGCCGCCGCTTCGTCGAAGCGGTACGAGTGCAAGCCAAAGGCAAGCGTGGACGTGCCGACGAAGCGGTCGCTCTGATCGGCAAACTGTATGCCATCGAAAGTCAATATCGGGATGCCGACGATGCGACCAGACTGTGCGCCCGTCAAAACTTGAGTGTTCCTGCGCTGGCAGCACTGAAGAACTGGATGGAAGTGACGCTGCCGACGGTGACGCCGCAAAGTGTGCTGGGCAAAGCCTTGGCGTACATGGAAAAATACTGGCCCATGCTGGAACGGTACACCGAGCGCGGCGACCTGCCGATTGATAATAACCGTGTCGAAAATGCGATTCGGCCGTTTGTAATTGGACGCAAAGCGTGGTTGTTCAGTGACAGCGCAGCCGGCGCGCACGCCAGTGCGCTTATTTACTCCTTGATAGAAACGGCCAAAGCATGTGGACTGGAGCCGTACACATGGTTGCGACGAGTCATACGCAGCTTGCCGCTGACGAAGACGGTGGATGAGGTGGAGGCGCTGTTGCCGTGGAATTTGCATAAGCACGATTTAGCCAGTGAAACCGTTGCTTGAATAGGTTGTTGATGGTGGAGCGCTTACAATCAATCAACATGCGTCTGCGGAAAATGTCACCAAGACACGCGTTGCGTTTACGACCGCTGATGCTGAATCGCCAAGCAAGCTTGCCGATCAGACTCAAATCGCCTCGGCAAAGTAAGTTAAGATGAAAAAACCTGCAAGATTATATTTTCTACGTATAAAAACCTTAGGCAAAGGTAAGCATAAATAGACAAAATCCTTATAAATTTCGAAAATAATCAAGAGCCAAGAAGCCATGAAAAATAAACATCAAGAACAGTTAAAACGACTCGCTAAGCTCTACCATAGAAATTCTCGCCGAAGTCATTTTGAAGAAGGAATAATTGTTCGGCATCTTTACGATACGGAAAATTCCCAAAAATTTTCCTGGTGGGACGATGTTGTATTTATATTAAACGATTACCGCGTCAATGTTGCGTGGACTCATCCTCGTTTTGTTTATAACGAACGAGTAGAAGAAATAGCTCGCGCAGAGTGTGAGCACTTGGAAAGTCCAAGTATGCTGGATTTCATGGCTGATAGCTTGCCGAACTATCGAAAAATCGGCAAATCACGAAAAAAAATCGTTTCGTACACGACTGAGCGCAAAACAAATGATGCTTATTTTGAGTCTTTGCGTGCGAGCGAAATTCGCATCGCTCGTGATCCGAACAACGGGATTTTCATTGCGCCACAAATATCGACAAAATGGACAAATTGGTCGCGTTTCGTCAGCATCTGCGTTCCGATCGAGGTGCATGGAACGGCTGATTTAGGCGATCTCGCAAATTTAACAAAACGACTCTTAAAGCGAGAAACGTCATTAGAACAAGAATTCCCGCAGTATCTGTACAGTCAAAAAAACTGGAATGCAGAATTTCAAAACAAAGATGAAATTAAACTTTTAGCACACACAATCAAACAATAAACCGCGAGTTCAAATATGAAGTGCAACTGAAGATTAATAGCGATGGATGGGAAGATACAGCAGCATCCAGCCTTCCAGACCTTCAAGTCAAAGTTAGCCGAAATGACACATACACATCTTACCCCAAGACGAATGACACCAGATTTACATACTCAAAAAAGCCGGACATGATCAAAGCGTGATTGCGCCGGTAAAAGCCTCATCAAAAGCACGCTCGGCAAGGTTCCTACCGCTGCAAGCTCGAAGGCCTGGACCTTTCGGCGAACCATCTTACTTGCGCTTGGGCTTGACCTTAGGCTTCTCCTTGGCGGCGTAGGATGCGGCCAGCTGCTCGATCGGCGTGTTGCCGAGCGCCGCCTTCATCTGCGTGAACAGGCCGCCGACCTCCATCGCCAGGTAGCCGATGTAGCTCTCCGTGTCCAAGGTCTTCGCCACCGTCGCCGAATCGACGAAGCGGCTCATCTGGGCCTTGAACTCGCGGCTGTTGACGATCTCCGGCAGCTGTTTGATCGCGTAGTCGAGCAATCCCGGATAGTTCACGACACCGTAGTCTCCGATCTTCGCGGCCACCAGTCCCGGCACCAGCTTCGCGCCGCGCGTCGCCATCCAGGCCAGATCCCAAATGTCGCGGTGGCGGATCTTGGCCGAGTCAGACCCTACCGGCTGTCCGGCGTTGTCCAGAAGCGAGGTCGGGAAGGCGAGCACCTTATCCGCCATGATCTCATCGAGCGACTCGGCGTTCACCAGCACCGTCGACATGCCGTTGAGGAACTCGTAGTTCGCCCGCAGCGGGGTCAGCTCGCGCGTATGCGCCGGGATGTTCGTGATCTCCAATTTGATCTTTTGGCGCGGCATCGCTGGGTTCTCGGGAGAGGTCTCGATCGAGATCCACCACTTGTCGACGCGCACATGCTTGACACCATCCTCGCCGACCTTGGCGGGCTTGTTGTTCACCATCACTTTGAGGCCGAAGCGCGCACCGATGCGCTGTTCCACGCACTCCTTGATCCGCTGCATGCTGGCCGCTGAGAAATCGCGGCCGCCGACGAAATCGAGGTCCTCACTGAATCGATCCGACCCGCGGCATAGCCGCAGCGAGGTCCCGCCTTGGAAGACCAGGTTACGGAGCAGCCCCTCGGCGTCGAGCGCTTGGAAAATCTGGTAGTGCAGCAGCTCCTTCTCCACCACTGGGCGCATGGCCGACAGGGCCGGGTTGGACATCGCCCTATCCACCATTTCGTGGAAGTCTTGTTTGTCCGAGCTCATCCCTCTGCTCCCTCGTCGTCTAGCGCGCTTCGATCGATCATGTTGGCGTTGCGGCCCACGCGCAAGAGGTCTCGGACCGCCGCCTGCTTAGTGGCGATACGCAATGGGCGCCCTTTGGCCGTCAGCGTGTGCTTGACGATCTCCGCCGCGCCGCGCTTGGTGTGGGTGAACTCGATCGTCCCGTAGGGCGTCTCGACCTTGCCGCTCTTTCCCTTTGTCATCACCGTCATTCGGCTGACCGGGATCTGCGAGATCACGCCGTATTCTGAGAGGATCGACTCCAAGCTCACATACGACAGGCTGCCTGGCCGGAGCGCCTTCGCGATCTCCTCGGCAATCCAGCGGTTCTTGCTCCTCGCCGCCGGGTTGACGTAGAGGCCTTTGGCCACGCGCTGCAGCAGCCCATCGGCGACCATGCGCTGCAAGGACTTTTCGAGCGCCTTCTCGCCCTCCTCGGGAAAAAGCTTCTCGATGTCTCGACGCGCCAGGACATACACCCCCCGTCCATCGAGCTCGGACAGCTTGCGGAATAGCTCCATTTTTTTCATAAGTTACCTACAACCCGATCTTTAAGTAGGGCATTAGGATACTTATTGTAGATACGCGAGGATTTTGCGTCAAGATCAAGTATCCCGAAACCCTACATTTAAATAGGGTTTAAGGTGACTTGTAGATGCCCGCAACGCTTGATCCGCTGGATGGCCAGTCCAAGACTCGCCATTCCCCCATGCTTTGAGAGGTAGCGTCAAGTTGTCGACGGCGTAGAAAGTCGGTAAGCAATGGGATGGACGCCCCCACCCGAAACGGCATCAGATGCACCAACGTGTAGATGTTACACAAGCACTTGTATAGTGGATCCACATATCCGGACAACAGTTTAAACTAGTGTCTGTCGAAAAGAGACGAGGCAGACCATGAGTGA
>NZ_JASJVS010000091.1:0-10215 GCF_035019605.1 Undibacterium sp. 5I2
GCTCACCTTTAGTAATCAATAGAAAAAAATCGTACATGACTTATTTCATATTTCTATTTTGTATGCTGTCACCATCTATTGGTATTTTTGCACTACCTGGAGGAGGATCAAGTTTTGCAGCTGAAATTCCTACGTACGGACCATTTTTATTAATTTTCTTATTTCAAACACTAATTTTCTTAATTATTCTTACTATTTTTTTAATTTTACGTATAAAATTTTTATTATTTCTCAAAGATGATGCTATAAATTAGATAATTGAAGACGAAAAAAAATTTTTAAACCCCGATTGAAAAGGCGGCATCTAGAAAGCGCTTTAGCAAGCGCTCAGCAATTATTTGATAAATTTATTATTATTGCAGCGTTAAAAGCACTACCAATCTTCGAAGCTCTTCAATCCTGATCGAGAACTGTCAGCTAGGGAAGCGCAGATTTAATCGCAGTGGAATTGGCCGTTGCCAATGAGGATGCAATGCAAGGCGCCTCAGTAGCGGCGGACAAACCGCTTGGATTAAATCTGCGCTTCGCTAGGCGTTTCGACCTTGCTCGTTCACTCCCTCACAGCGCTGTCAACCAAGCCATTCTGCGCAATCAATTCCAGGTCCAGCTTCAATTGCGCGCCGCGATCACCAAGCAAGCCTTGAATATTGCGATCGTGCTCCTGCACCGCTTTGCTCAATTCACGCAAGATGGCGCTGCCAGCTTTGGTCAGCGTCACGCCCCACGCGCGGGCGTCAATTTCATCATCATGTCGCTCTACCCAACCGCGCTCAGAAAGCCAGGCAACCAGCCTGAGTGCGCCGCTTCGATGCAATCCTAATGCTTGCGCAAGTTGCGCTTGACGGATGTTTTTATTTTCCGCAATCAAAACAAGTGCGGCAAAACGTTGCGGGCTGACTTCGTAATCGGCCGTTGCTCGGTAGAAATCCATGAACAAGGTGTTTTGTGCCCGCCGCAAAGCAAATCCCAGCAAGTGATCGAGAAGGCCATATTCAAGATTCGGAATTCTTAGTAGTGGCCGTTCCTGGCTGGCACCAGAATCCTGGTTTTCAGGGTCTTTTTTTTTCGTCATCACTTGTGGAATTTTTTAAAAATATGCGTGCTTAAGCGGCTTAACTCTATGCTTTATTGAAACATCATAGCTGATTTCCCCCTCTGTCAGCTTAATTTTTCGGCCTCTCGAGCAGTTTCATCCGGTGCCAAAACTCTGTAAAAATATTGTTGCATAGCGCAACAATATAGCTTAGGATAAATCAACATCATCAAAACAATAATGGAGACTGGTATGACGCAACAAAGAAAAATTTTGATTTCCGGCGGTGGTATCGGCGGTCTGTGCACTGCTCTGGCGCTGCATGCGAAGGGGCATCAGGTCACTTTATGTGAGGCGACCGAAGTACTGAAACCTCTCGGTGTCGGCATCAATATCTTGCCGCATGCGGTAGCCGTGTTAGACGAACTGGGTGTGCTGGAAGCACTCAAAGCCATGGCGCTTGAGACCTCGGCCTTGATCTTCGCCAATCGCCATGGTCAGACGATTTATCAGGATTTGCGCGGCATCCCTGCCGGCTATTCCCACCCTCAACTGAGCATTCATCGCGGCCAACTGCAAATGCACTTGTGGCACGAGGCAGTGAAACGCATCGGCCAGCAGCACCTTCATCTCGGACAAAAGATTCGCTCAGTCACGCAAAGCGCCGAGCAGATTACGGCGATCGCTGTGTTAGCCAATGGCGACGAGGTCGAACACAGCGCAGACTTACTGATTGCAGCAGACGGGATTCATTCTGCCATCCGCAAACAGTTTTATCCCGACGAAGGGGCACCGAAGTGGAATGGCATGATGATGTGGCGCGGAACTAGCCGGGTCCAACCATTTTTGGATGGACGTTCGATGGTGCAAGCCGGGCATCGCCGCGCCAAGTTCGTGGTGTACCCAATTGAAGAGCCGCGTGCCGATGGTACGCAATTGATCAATTGGATTTGCGATCGGCGTCTACGCGAAGATGGCTTCGGTGGGGCTTTGACCGCGCCGTCACGTGAAGATTGGAATAAACCAGCCGACATCAGTGATCTGCTTCCTACATTTGGACACTGGAAATTTGAGTGGCTGGATATTCCTGCAGTATTGCATGGGGCGACGCAGGTGCTCGAATGGCCTATGGTTGACCGCGACCCCTTACCACGCTGGCGTCACGGTCGCGTGACTTTACTCGGTGACGCCGCCCACCCTATGTACCCGATTGGTTCTAACGGTGCCACTCAGGCGATCTTGGATGCCAAGTGTCTGGCAGATTATCTTGCTACCGAGTCGTCTGTTGAAGCCGCGCTCGATGAGTACGAACGCTATCGACTTCCTACCTGCGCTGAGATTGTTCGATTGAATCGCCAAGAAGGCTTGGATGCCATTCTCGATCTGGTGGAAGAACGTGCACCGGATGGTTTCAGTAAATTAGAAGACGTCATCGATCCGGCTGAAATTAAAGAGATTGTTACGGCCTACAAAAAGGCGGCAGGTCACCGCGTCGCTTAAGAGGCTGTCGCAAAAGGGTATTGAGTCGGTGTCATTATCCCAACTGGTGGCCACGTCATTCCTGCGCGCTTTTAGCAGGAACCCAGCGGCGTTCGTGGTTAACTGAAAATGCCAGATATGATCGTGTTTTCAGCGCTGAAAACGACACTGGGTTCCCGCCAAAAGCATGCGGGAATGACGAGGTTGCAGCATGCGGGAATGACGAGGTATGCGGTGTTTCAGATGTAAAAGATTCCATCAGGCTTTTGCGACAGCCTCTTAAGACATAGGCTTAAGGAGGTGCAGAGGTACTTCCAGCGGTTGGTCCGCCGCCACTGAGGCGCACTTGCGTCGCCTTAAAAAAAATTAAAAGGTTTTTCTTTTGAGAGTACGAGCTTGCCGCGTGCATCTCACATCTTGTGGAGGTCATCAAACATGAATGAAGTATTTGTCGTTGCCGAGATACGGATTACTAATCCAAAAAGTTATGCGGATTACTTGCCCTTATCAACTGCCAGTGTAGAAAAATTTGGTGGGGAATTTCTGGTCCGGGGTGGCCGCCGGATCCAGAAAGAAGGGGCAGACGAACTGCATGGTACGCAGTGGCGAACTGTGATTGTGCGTTTTCCAAATGCTGAGAGTGCGAGCAAATGGTATGACTCGCAGGACTATATCGCCGCCAGAACGATACGCATGGCGAACTCGGATGGTCGACTGTTTTTCGTAGAAGGGATGTAACAGCATTTTTGTAATTAAATGGATCGATTCGAATCCAATACAAGCTCACAAATAGCATTCATAATAATCAGGAGACAAACATGTTAAGTACTGTAGAAACTGAAGGACAGGGGAATCTCAAGGCAAGTTCACCGGTTCAACTACTCATCAATGCCCAGCCGTTTTCACGCTACCAGAAGCTGATTTTTGCTATCTGTTTCGCGATTGTATTGTTCGATGGTTTTGATACGGCGGTCGCCGGATTTTTAGCCGTTTCGCTGCAAAATGAATGGCATATTTCCAAACAAGCGCTGGCACCAGTCCTGACTGCGGCGCTGCTTGGTTTGTCGATAGGCTCGCTGCTTGCCGGACCGGTCGCGGACAAATACGGACGAAAGATCGTCATTGGTATGTCAGTCAGCTTTTTTGGCATTACCTGCATGGCATCAGCCTTGGTCAGTAATTTAGACCAACTGGTGGTTTTGCGCTTACTGACAGGGCTGGGCTTAGGTGCAGCCTTACCCAATGTAGTTACCTTGATGAGCGAATATTGCCCCGACAAGAGCCGCTCATTTATAACCAATGCACTGTTTTGTGGCTTTCCATTGGGAGCAGCACTGGGAGGATTCATCTCTGCTTGGATGATCCCCCATTGGGGCTGGCGCAGCGTGTTAGTGGCTGGGGGTTTGTTCCCCTTGTTGTTATCGATACTGATCTTTAGCGTCTTGCCAGAATCGGTAAAATTTTTGGCGGCAGCCGGAAAGTCAGCCAAAAAAATCGCCCGTATTTTGAGTAAAATAAGCGCCAAAGAAGTGCAGGAATCTGATTTCCTCATGGCTGACAAAACGCCGCACTCCGTCACCGCCGGCTTGGCTTTGATGATTTCTCGACCTTACATCGTCGGTACGCTCATGCTGTGGTTGACGTATTTCATGGGACTGATGATTTTTTATTCGCTCATCAATTGGTTACCCATACTGCTCAAAGATACCGGCATACAAGCGGCCGACGCGTCGTTGATTTCCGCCCTGTTCCCCTTAGGTGGAGTCGGTGCCATCTTGTTTGGCTGGCTCATGGATAGATTCAACCCCAACATCGTTGTGGCAACTGGCTATGCCTTAACAGCGGTTCTTTTATATTTGATTGGCCATGTTTCTGACAGTAATATCTATCTGATGTTATGCGTATTTGCAGGCGGCATCATGATGAATATGTCGCAGGTTTCACTTGCCGCTTTAGCCGCAGCCTTCTATCCAACCGAGGCGCGCGTCACCGGCATTTCGTGGATGCTGGGAATTGGTCGGTTTGGCGGTGTTGCCGGATCATTTTTAATTGCCGAGCTAATGCGGCGCAATGTAGACTTTACCGGGATTTTGTCTTCATTATCTTTAGCTGGACTGCTTGCTGCCATTGCATTGATGATCAAGCATTTTTCCAGCAGGCCAAAAATCTGATTGCTATGGCTGCTTGATATCCGCCCCATCCTGAAGAGCTTGTCGCAAAAGAGTTTTCAGTCAGCATGACGTGACTTGCGGTGTGTCAGATGTAAAAAAATGAGCGCCCGACTTTTGCGACACCCTCTGAACGCCGCGGTTTTACGCACACATCTGATCAACCGGCACCGCTGTTGGTGCCAATTTGAAGGCGCTCACTACCTCGCTCAACTTAGATGCTTGACTCTGCATCGATGCGGCGGCTGCCGCTGCCTGCTCCACAAGTGCCGCATTCTGTTGCGTTACTTGATCCATCTGCGTAATCGCCACATTGACTTGCTCGATTCCCAGGCTTTGCTCCGTACTGGCCACAGTAATCTCGCTGATGATATCCCTGACGCGAGCGACGCTGGTAACAACTTCATTCATCGTCACCCCTGCCTCATTGACTAATTGAGAGCCAAGCGAGACTTTCTCCACCGAGTCGCTGATGAGTATCTTGATATCCTTCGCCGCGGCTGCCGAGCGCTGTGCAAGCGTACGTACCTCGCTCGCCACCACGGCAAAACCACGTCCCTGCTCGCCGGCGCGTGCCGCCTCTACGGCCGCGTTTAAGGCCAGTATATTGGTTTGAAATGCGATACCGTCAATCACACTGATAATATCGACGATCTGGGACGACGATGCGCTGATTGATTCCATCGTGTCCACTACCCGCTCCACCACGATACCTCCCTTAGCTGATCACCTTGGGATGCTCAGTGATGAAGATGGTCCAATCCTGGTCGAAGTTGGCTACCAGATGACGCTCTTCGCCACCGGATATCAGTTTCTCATAAGAGGAACGATCAGCATTGCTGGCGGCCTGAATCTGATCCATTCGCTTCTCATAAGCAGCCATGGCTGTTTCATCATCAGACAACAGATGCGCCAACTCCCAGCGGCGCATCTCGGCCAGATCAGTCCTAAGACTCATGGCAATTCGTACACTCGGCATCCACTCATGCGCCAAATCGGCAGTCGACTGATTGATGCGACCCATAGCGAAGATAGCGCTGATTCCCATCATCAACATCAGCAGTAATACGACGCCAAAAGATGCCAGCAGTTTGGCCGATATTTTCAGATTATAGAACCATTGCATCATTTATCTCCCACGGTTTAGTCGCTCGTTGCGCGTATGTAGTCAGGGAAGCGCACAATCAGTTTTTATAAATACCGCAGCTGACAATGAGATCCTCATACTTTTCCAGATAGGTTGATTTTTTGTGGATCTCCTTGGTCAAGGGGTCGGGCCAGCGATAGTCTTGCCAGCCTTGCCCCTTACTACGGGCGATCTCGAAGCGCTCTTTACCCATGTATTTTCCATCCGCATCCTTGACGTCATTGAGATTTTTACCGGCAATTTTTGGGTTATTCCCGTTCGCACGGGTCACGCCATCCATACCGCTGATGAAAATATACAGGTCGCGGTCCTTGTAACGACTGCTACCAGTCTGTACTTCCTGTATGACTTTTTCCTTGCCGTCTTTCTTCATATCGGCAATGACTTTCTTAACCAAAGCGACCGCTTCTTCCGCCGTGCCTCGGTCGCTCGCAGCGGCGGCCATGCCTGCCGCACTGACAAACAAGGCCAGGATGAACAATTTAAAAAGCTTTTTCATTTACATCTCCCAAAAAATTAGTCCAAGGTAAGCCCTTGAAAATTGCTCAGAAAGCATGGCGCAGGCCGATTGCTTGGCTACCTGCGGAAGCGGCATTGCTACGCTTATCAAGTGAATACACAATATATACGTCGGTGCGTTTGGAAAATTTGTGATCGTAGCCGAACGACGATGTGGTACGGCTCAGGTCGGCGACGCCTGGGGTTGCAATATGTGATTGTGCGGTTTCCGCCAATATCGATCCGACTGCCGAGATAGGTAGGGAAATGCCGGCATCCACGGTGCGGGTCGAACGACCTTTATCAATATCAGTATGCGACAGGTTGCCAGATAATTTGAGCAGACCAAAATCATAGCTGACACCTGCCAGCACGGCCTTCTGCTGTGCCGCTAATGGCGTGAGCACATTCACCCGCAAACGTTGGGCAGACACGGCTGCGAAGAATTTGCCGTCGGTATAGCTGCCATGCAGGCCGAGATTGGCCACGCCGTTGCTGCCGGCTACTTCACCGAAGCCATACTGTACGGTGCCACTGAATCCAGATAACTTGGGTGCGCTGTACTGGAGCACATTGTTCCACACGGTGTCGCCAAGAACATTGCTGCCGTAGGTAGCAACAAAGGTCTGCAACACCAAGGGCGAAAACACCACCGAAGTACCAAACGGGCTGAGCTGGGACATCGCTGAATAGGCCGGGTTAGTCTGGCGCCCCATGGTTACCCGACCGAAATCTCCTTCCATACCTACCCAGGCATTACGTGAAAACAGCGGGTCCGTCGCGCTGCGACCCTGCTCCCCAGTATCAGTACGAAAAAAACTCTCTAACGAGAAAATCGCGCTTACATTACCACCCAAATCCTCTTTACCGCGAAAGCCCAAATACGAGGTCGTCAAGCCGCCACCATTGAGTTGCGGAACAGCCGCCGTATCACCACTCCGCTTCATACTGCCGGCATACGCACCCACCAAGCCATAAATTTCGACCTGAGATTGCGCATGGGCGGTCATTGTGAGCGCACTTGCCAGAATAGAAAAGACGACTCTGGGATTAAATTTTATTTTCATTTTTGTCTCCTAAGGATTGGTATTTCCACTTCAAACAAGACCTGTCGGCCTCGTCATTCTTTTTATACAAACAGAGCAGATTTACTGCAAGCCGCTGGTCCGAAACAAGGCGCACTTAGCCGAGAGCCGGCTTAAGGATAGGCTCAAAAATCTGTCTTTGAATAGAACGGCTTGTTGCTGTGTTACATACGCTACCGTCTACGGTGAGATCTCTTCCAGCGAGCGATTGCTGGTTTCTATCATCCGCCAAGCTGCGACTAAGCCAACCACGGTCGTCGCCGCAAACATCAAGAAAACGGTGGCAATGCCATCGCGTGCCAACACCACACCAACCATAGCGGGTGCTGCGGCAGACGCAGCCCGCAACCACGAGGTGGCCAGCCCCGTGCCTATCGCACGCATTCTGGTCGGATAGATTTCCGGCGTGTACAAATAGAGCATGACCGTGGTCGTGCCCATCACCGCGTAAGCGCTGGAGGCCAATATCATCACGTTGATCACGTTGTCCGTACCAAGCACCACCAAGCCGAGCAGCAGCAGACCAGCGACACAGAAGCTGCCGATCGCCCAGCGACGTCGTCCAATACGATCGATTGTCAGCGCGCAGCACACCACGGCGCAGGTACTCAGCACATTCGACAGCGATGCCATGTGGAGTGCTTCCTGCAGCGGTAAGTGATAGACCGTCTTGTACAGGGTGGGCAGCCAATTATTGATACCGTTGGCGATGAAGTAGGCACTGGCCCACAAGACCCACACGACCAAGGTGCGGGTGCGGTAAATCGGCGAGAACAATTCCTTCCATGAACGTTTCTTTTGATTTTGCAGACTCTGCGCGATCTCAGAGACGCGCTGCGCAACCGCCGCGCGCTCGGTAGACTCGATGTGTCGTCCAGGTGAAACCGCTTCGATATCAACGATGATGCGTTCGGCCTCGGCATAGCGACTGCGGCCGATCAGCCAGCGTGGCGACTCTGGCAAGCGGAAAATCAAATAAGTAATGATCAAACCCGGCAAACCACCGACAAGAAACATGCATTCCCAGCCATAGCGAGGAACAACATAAGAACCAATCTGGGCTGCCCCTAACAGGCCGATAGGAAAGATCAGTTCGTACAGCATGAAGAAGCGGCCACGCCCCTTTGTTTGTGATAGCTCATTGATGTAGGTCGCGGCCACCGGTACCTCGCCGCCGACACCGATACCTTGTATGAAGCGCGCCAGAAACAGCATGTGCAGACTGCCTGTAAAAGCACAGGCGATGCTCATCACCGACATCAGTCCGATCGTGATGCCAGCGCTGCGAATTCGACCTATACGCTCGGCCAGCCAGCCAAAGAACAGCGCACCGATCACTTGTCCCAAATATCCGGCCGCGATCAGTAGCCCGACCTGAGCTGGGCTAATGTGCCAGAGACCGATCAATACCGGCAGGACAAATGCGAGCGACAGTGCGTCAAAAGCGTCGAAGAAGGTTGCAGTACCCATAACCACCCTGGCTTTGCTGTGCCAGCGGCAAAGGTGCACATTCTCCAGTCTGAATAATAAATCCGCTGCGCGCATAAGCCGAGCATCCGCGCGGATATTGTCAAGCTGCATGGCATCAAGTGATGCCAACTGTTCTGCCGCAGCATTCGGTGCTGCCGCGTGTGGTGCCATACTCATGGGGTCTCCAGTATTTTTAATTTTCTAAGCCGTCTACGCGGCTGTAATATACTAACGGGCAAAAATCGCCAGGGTGTCGTCTATTTCCTCTTGTTCAATACCTCGCGTGATGAACACCAGCCGCGTTCGTCGGTCCTGGCTCGGCCAAGCATCCAATATCCGCGCTGGATGAAAGATGTGTTGGACGCCATGGATCACGACGGGTCGCTCCGGATGTTCGCGCACCTGTACCAAGCCCTTGACACGCAACAGATCGGGACCGCGCATGGCCGTGATTAACGCCAGCCACGACTGAAAACCCTGCCACGAAACGGCCTCGTCAAGAACTACCGCATACGAACGGATGCCATCGTCGTGATGTGTATGTTCGTGGACATGGGAATCAGAATCGGAGTGCCCGTGGACCGGTACTATGCCAAGAACCTGATGCTGAGCGACGTGAGCATCAACTTCGCTGTGCTTCTGAAGCGGAGTGTCACCGAACAGAATTTTCACAGGAATATTCCCATGCGTGACGAGGTTCAAGGGCGCAGCGTGATTCAGCCGCCGCAGGCGCTGTTCTACTATTTGTAACTCTGCCGGCGTGAGCAAATCACTCTTGGTTAATACCAATTGATCCGCCAGTGCCACCTGATTTACCGCGAGCACGTGCTGATCAAGGGTAGACATGGCATTGACCGCATCAACCGTGGTGATCAAACGGTCGAAATGAAAATATTGAGCCAATGTCGAGTCGGCCATGAGCGTGTGCAGGATCGGCGTCGGGTCTGCCAAACCAGTGGTTTCCAACAGCACCCGATCAATGCCCATCGCGCTGCCGGCGGTGCGCAATCGCTGCATCGCCTCGAGTAAATCTCCGCGCACTGTGCAACACACGCAGCCATTGGCGAGCAATACCAATTCCTCATGGGCCTGCTCCAGCAATTCATGATCGAGACCGACTTCGCCGAACTCGTTAATAATCACCGCCGTACGAGCATAAGCCGGATCGCGCAGTATATGAGACAGCAAGGTCGTCTTGCCACTGCCAAGAAATCCGCTTAAAACAGTCACTGGCAAGCTTGCTGGTCTGCTCTGCGCATAAAGTGGCCCCCTAAGTCCAGACAATTATTCAAAGAGTTTAAGATAGTGCCTGTTTCTGCCACAGCTGCGCGGCGC
>NZ_JASJVS010000092.1:0-9667 GCF_035019605.1 Undibacterium sp. 5I2
GTAAAAAACGTCCATCAGGCTTTTGCGACAGCCTCTGAAGGCCGGGGTTTCAAACCCTAGTCAGATTTTTGATAAATTCATCGATGGTGATACACATCAAAGCACGGCCGGCCCGATTCCTTTACAATCGCGCCTGACTTTCCCACTTAATTGCCTGCTTACACATCTCACACTGAATTTGCTTATTCGCAATCTATATAAGATCTCTGCAAGCCGTAATTGTGAGAAGCGTGAAATTGCCTTAAAATACAAGGCTTTCCAGCCATAGCATGGGTTTCCTGCGATCTGGTTGTGCCAAAACCCCGAATTTTAAAGATTGGACTGTTATGACCCACGTTGTGACCGAATCGTGCATCCGCTGCCGCTACACCGATTGCGTCGATGTTTGCCCGGTAGATTGCTTCCGCGCTGGCCCGAATTTCCTCATCATCGACCCCGATGAATGCATCGATTGCGCAGTTTGCGTAGCGGAGTGCCCGGTCAATGCGATTTACGCCGAAGAAGATGTACCGGCAGATCAACTGCAATTCATCAAAATCAATGCTGAACTGACACCGAAATGGCCGTCGATTACCAAAACGACCGCACCATTGCCAGATGCAGATGAATGGAAAGACGTTAAAAGCAAATTGCAGCATCTCGTGCGTTAAGCCATATGGCGCAGCCGCCGATTTCGCGCCGCGCCTCTGGCTCTATCTTTTTCAGCAATATCAGGAACTATTTGTCGTATGGAAAATAAAACAACATCCCACAGCGCCGTAATCGAAGCCGATGCCGTCATTATCGGTGCTGGTCCGGTAGGACTGTTTCAAGTATTTGAATTAGGCCTGCTTGAAATCAAAGCCCATGTCATCGATTCTTTGGCAGTCGTCGGCGGTCAGTGCGTGGAACTCTATCCTGATAAACCGATTTACGACATTCCTGCGGTACCAGTCTGTACTGGCCAGGAACTGACCGACAATTTGCTCAAACAAATTGAACCGTTCGGACCAACTTTCCATCTCGGACAAGAAGTCACTCTGGTAGAGCGTCGCGAAGATGGCCGTTTCGATCTCGAAACCTCGACCGGCACGCGCTTCATCACCAAAACCATTTTCATCGCCGCCGGCGTCGGTTCGTTCCAGCCACGTACTTTAAAAGTGGAAGGCATCGACGCTTTCGAAGGTAGCCAATTATTCTACCGTGTCAAAGACCCGGCGCAATTTCATGGTAAGAATTTGGTCATCTGTGGTGGTGGCGACTCTGCGCTCGACTGGGCCCTGAATTTTGTTGGTAAAGCCGAATCGGTGGTGGTATTGCATCGCCGTGACGACTTCCGTGCAGCGCCGGCATCGGTCGCGAAGATGAAAGAATTGTGCGACAACTATGAAATGCAACTGACCATCGGCCAAATCACCGGCATAGAAACCAAAGATGATCAATTGTCTGAAATCAAAGTGACCGGTGCCGACGGCGTGACACGTCGCATGCCACTCGATGTACTATTGGTGTTCTTCGGCTTGTCGCCAAAACTAGGCCCGATCGCTGATTGGGGCCTCGATATCGAACGCAAGCAATTGAAGGTTGTGAGCACAGAGAAATTCGAAACCAATGTACCGGGTATTTTTGCCGTCGGCGATATCAATACCTATCCTGGCAAGAAAAAACTGATACTGTCCGGTTTTCACGAAGCGGCGCTCGCTGCGTTTGGTGCCGCACCGTATATTTTCCCTGATAAGAAAATCCACATGCAATACACCACTACTTCACCTAAGCTGCACAAAATCCTCGGCGTCGATACCCCGACATTCGACTGAGCGACCAGCAGTACTCAAAAAAAAGCGCAAAGATAATTTTCTTTGCGCTTTTTTTATGATTACCAGCCGGCCCTACCGACTGGCTAACTGATGTTGCAGCAATTGCCGCTCTTGCAAGGCACTCTCGGTCAAGCGAAGCGCTAACTCAGTCTGCTTGAGCGCATTTTTGAATTCCACCGTCTCCACATGCAAACGCGTCGCACGTCCCTGCATTTTGGTATAGAGCTCAAGATAACACTGCTGTTGCTGATATGCTTCCTCGAATTGTCCCAAGCTTGCATACAAATCGCCCAGTGCTTTCATCGCACACAAGGAAGTGTAGCAATAGCCTTTGTTGGCGTTTTCTTCAATTGCCCGCTGCAAATCGTGAATTGCTTCCGGATAGCGCTGATGACATTGATGCAAATGCCCGCTGACCCACCAACTGTAAGGCTTGAGCGGACGGTCTTCAAAACTCTCAAGCAAGTCCATCGCAACGGCATTGAGCTGGTCAGCCTTGGATAACTGTCCCTGCATCGCCAAAGTGTACGCGGCCACGGAAAAACAAAATGCCCGACTGGCATTATCGGTATGATGCGCCGCTGAGTCTTCATCGACATAGCTCAGCACCGACAGATACGCTTCTTCATACTTTTCCAAGGCCAATTTACATAAGGCCAGCATGGTGGAGATAAACGGTGCCAACCAGCGTTCATTTGAGTTGACTGCCAGTCTACGCGCCTCTTCCAATAATTCTTCGGCATAGGTCGCATTACCGCTGAGATAAAAAATTTCGCCCAGATTAGCCAGCACTTGCGACACCCGATTCGGGATATTCAGGCGACGCGCTTGTTCTAGCGAGGTATAAAAATGCCGCACTGCTTCTTCGGTAAATCCCAACTCTTGCGAGAGCGTGCCGAGTATATTGAAAATCATCACAGACAAACGATTATCGCGGCTAGACAACAAAGGCAAAATCTTGGAATGACAAAGCGAATAGGCTTGCTCCGACATGCCATGCTTACGCCATACCGCAACCGTACCGAGATTGGCAAACGCGATGCCCTCCTCGTCGCCGACGAGCTCAAACATTGCTGCCGTGCGTTCAAATTCCGGCTCAGCCAAGGCCAATTTTCCCTCAAAAAAATCGGCGAAAGCAAACAATAACTCCGCAAATGTACCCAACACCGGCAAGCGCCGCGCCAAGGCCTGACGTCGCATCGCCGCGGCGATCGCACGCCCCTGCTCGGGTGCATCACGCATCAAATCGAATGCAAGAAAACAACTTTCGCGCCACTCCGTTTCCGACCATTCGTGCTCATTCATACTGACCAGCCCCTCTTAGAAAACATTTGCCCACAATCATCGCCCACGATAAGCCATAATTACTGTTTAATCAATTATTTAACATTCTTTTGCACTACAGACACACCCAAATGAGCAAGGAAGCCCACAATCATGAAAAGTGGTTTATGATGCATTGCAATACGACATAAAACACAGCTTCCCAAGCTCCCCGGAAATATTTACTGAATAGTCACTTTCTTATCAAAGTAGGCTATTCAAACGAGCCGGCTTTCCGTCGTTCTATCAGAAAGATGTCACCATGCTCTACCAATTTCATGAACTCAACCGCGCCATCCTCAACCCACTGACCAAGTGGGCAGAAGCGTCGTCGAAATTATTTACCAATCCGGTCTCACCGCTGGCGCACTCCCCTTATGCACAGCGCATTGCCGCAGGCTATGAACTCATGTTCCGCTTGGGCAAAAATTACCAAAAGCCGGAATTCGGCATTAGCTCGGTCAGCATCGGCGAACAGAACATCGACATTGTACAGACCGAAGTCGTGGTCAAACCCTTCTGCAAACTGCTGCACTTTTCCAAAGTGATCAGCGAGAAGGATGCTGCTAAGCTTAATCAAGCAAAAGTCTTGCTGGTCGCGCCATTATCTGGCCACCATTCGACTTTATTGCGCGATACTGTACGCGGTTTGTTGCCACAGCATGATGTCTACATCACCGATTGGACCGATGCACGCATGGTCGCGGCCTCGGAAGGCCCATTCCATTTACATGACTACATCTACTACGTGCAAGACTTCATTCGCTTGCTCGGCCCGGATGTGCATGTCGTTTCCGTTTGCCAACCAACCGTACCGGTACTGGCAGCCATTGCACTCATGGCCAGCGAAAACGATCCGAAATTGCCAAAAACCATGACCATGATGGGTGGCCCCATCGATCCGCGCAAATCACCGACGCAAGTCAATAATCTGGCCACTGAGAAAAAATTCTCTTGGTTCGAAAATACCGTGATTTACAGCGTACCGGCCAATTACCCCGGCTACGGTCGCAAAGTTTACCCTGGCTTCCTGCAACACACTGGTTTCGTTGCCATGAACCCAGATCGCCATGCGCAAAGCCATTGGGATTATTACCAGCATCTGATCAAAGGCGACGACGAATCGGCCGATCAACATCGCAAATTCTACGATGAATACAATGCCGTGCTCGATATGCCGGCCGAGTACTACCTCGATACCATTAAAACCGTGTTTCAAGACTTTGATCTGCCTAGGGGTACTTGGGAAGTTGAAGGCAAGCTGGTACGTCCGCAAGATATCAAAACCGTTGCCCTGTTGACGGTCGAAGGTGAACTCGACGATATCTCCGGTGCCGGTCAGACGCAAGCCGCCCATGATTTATGTAGCAGCATCCCAGCGAATATGAAACAAGATTTCATCGCGCCAGGCTGTGGCCACTACGGTATTTTCTCCGGCCGACGCTGGCGTGATGTGATTTGCCCACAACTGGCTGATTTCATTCAAAAACACCGTTAAATCGTAGCGCGTACATGCAGCAAAGCCACCATAAAGGTGGCTTTTTTATTTGTTGTTCAGCGTAATTGGGCGGATAATCGCCACTTTGCCGTTACTGCCTCACCGACGTGTCCACTCCACTCATCGCCCAAATCGACGCCCTGCTGCCGCAAACCCAATGTACCAAATGCGGCTACCCGTCTTGCCACGCCTATGCCACTGCCATCGTCACCGATGAGGCCAGCCATAACCAATGCCCACCAGGCGGGCAGCAAGGCGTGGTCAGATTGGCGCATGTGTTGCAGCGACCAATCTTGCCCTTGAACAGCGTGCATGGCAGCGAGCGCCCGCGCAGCCTCGCCGTGATTGAAGAAAAATACTGTATCGGCTGCACCTTGTGCATACAAGCTTGCCCGGTCGACGCCATTATCGGCGCACCCAAGCAAATGCACTTTATCTTGCCCGATCTCTGCACCGGCTGCGATCTTTGCGTCGAGCCTTGCCCGGTCGATTGCATCAGCATGTTGCCAGTTACCGCTACGCGCACCGGCTGGGCGGCCTGGAGCCTGGTACAAGCTGAGCAAGCGCGGCTGCGGTATACTTTGCGGGAACAAAGGCTGCAACGCGAAAAACAAGAAAATGAAGAGCGCTTAGGCCGCAAAGCCAGCGCCAAGTTACACGCACTGGAACAAGAAGCCGACGCATACCCGGAACAAAGGCGAGAGATAGACCGAAAAAAAGCCGTGATTGCCGCCGCGATTGAACGCGCGCGACAGAAAAAAATCGCTGCCGACCAAGCCAAGGAAATACCATGAATGCCGCAAAACGCCGAGAAATTTTCCTGCGCCTGCAAAAACAAAATCCAACGCCGACCACCGAGCTCGAATACAGCAGCCCGTTTGAATTGCTGATCGCCGTACTGCTCTCGGCGCAATCTACCGATGTCGCCGTCAATAAAGCTACTCGGCGACTGTATGCCGTCGCCACTACGCCGCAGAGTATGTATGCGCTTGGCGTCGATGGCTTGATTCCATACATACAAACCATAGGTTTGTTCCGTACCAAAGCAAAAAATGTGATCGAGACCTGCCGCATTTTGCTCACCGAGCATGACAGCGAAGTGCCACGCACACGCGCCGACTTGGAAGCTCTGCCCGGCGTTGGCCGAAAAACTGCCAATGTGGTGATGAACACCGCCTTTGGCGAACCGACCATCGCGGTCGACACCCATATTTTCCGCGTTGGCAACCGTACCGGCATCGCGCCGGGGAAAAACGTCGTCATCGTCGAAGAAAAATTGATGAAGTTCGTCCCCGCTGAATTTCTCCAAGATGCCCACCACTGGCTGATACTACATGGCCGCTACACCTGCACCGCACGCAAACCGAAATGCTGGAATTGCATGATCGCAGATTTGTGCGACTTCAAGAAAAAAACGCCGCTGCCGGAACAAGCCTGAGCGGCTGTGCCGGCAGCCGAACTGACTCAAGCAATCCGGCAAGCCTGATCAAAGCTCAGACGCGGCGCACGCGGATACAATTTGGCGGCATCGCCGTAACCAAGATTACAAATGAAATTGACGGTCACCTGCGAACCGGCGAAAAATGTCGCATTGATTTTTTCCGCATCAAAACCCGACATAGGGCCGCAATCGATCCCCAGCGAGCGGGCCGCCAGCATCAGATAGGCACCTTGCAGCGAAGAATTGCGAAAAGCCGTGGCGGCGATCAAATCCTCATTACCGACAAACCAAGAACGTGCATCACCATGCGGAAACAGCGTCGGCAAATGCTCGTAGAACGCCATATCCATGCCGATGATGGCGGTTACCGCGGCAGTGCGAGTTTTCTCCAGATTCCCCTCAGCCATGCAAGCCAACAGCTTTTCTTTTTCCGCCGGCGAGCGAACAAACACCACGCGTGCCGGAGAAGTGTTGGCCGAGGTCGGCGCCCACTTCATCAAATCATACAACTGATGCAATTGCTCATCGCTGATCGCCTTATCTTGCCAGGCATTGTGCGTGCGCGCCGTCGAGAACAAGGCGTCCAATACAGTGTGATTCAACATGATTCTTCCTTTTTAAACAAGCGCATATCATACCTGCAGTCATCAACAGCGCAGCAATTTCTGTCAAATCCTTTTACAATATGCGGCTACGCGCCCACGTGCGGTGCGCCCTTCACTACTGAGTACCCTCATGTTCAACCCCAGCCAGGCCGATGTCAGACGTTTCTTCTGCGAAACTTACCGCAAACTTCATGCTCAGGAAATTTTGACGCCCTTGGAAGCCATCGCCTCCGATTGGATCCGTGCGCACCCCGAGTACGAGCACAGTCTGCGTGACCTCGATACGGCGCTGGCCAGCGACTATTCGGTCGATGCAGGGCAAAGCAATCCGTTTTTGCACCTGTCCATGCATCTGTCGATTGCCGAACAAATTTCAGTCGATCAACCCCAGGGCGTCAAACCGGCCTTTCTGGCACTGAGCCGCCAGCTCAATTCCGACCATGAGGCGCACCATGTCATCATGGAATGTCTAGGCGAAATGATTTGGACTGCGCAACGTAGCGGCCTGCCACCGGATGGCCAGGCCTACATTGAAGCTTTGCGCAAACGGGTACGCTGAGTAGCAAACCACGTTTCTGGCCCGAAAAAAAACCACGCTTAAGCGTGGTTTCGTTTGAGCATGATGGTCAATTATTTTTGCACCACCAAGCTGCCCGGCAAGCTTTGCAGGTAGGCAGCGATATCTTGCACGTCAGTATGCGACAAGACTTTCGCCTGCGCACCCATGATCGCATTGCTGCGACCGTTAGGCCCTGTGCTACCACGCTGATAAGCGACTAAAGCCTGCACGATGTAATCAGCATGCTGTCCGGCTAATTTCGGATAAGTCGGATCAATCGGCGAATTAAAATCCTTACCATGGCATGATGCGCAATTACTTTTTTCTACCAAGGCTTTACCGGCTGCGATATTCGCACCGGCAAATGCACTCGCCGCCGACAAAGACAAGAGCGCAGCCAACCAGATATTTTTATGCATGTGAGCTCCTGTATTATTTTTGTTGTGAGTAATAGGCGGCCAAATCAGCAATATCCTGATCCGACAAACTGCCTGCCACGCCACGCATCGTCAAATGCTTACGATCGCCCTTACGGTAAGCCTGCAACGCGCTCTCGATGTATTTGGCCGATTGCCCACCGATCATCGGCACCCGATATACTTCGGGGAAGGTCGCTTTATAACCGGGAATAGCATGGCAACCGATGCACATCGCGATTTTCTTATCCGCCGCGTCCTTCGCGTTGCCAACAACTTCGGCTGCCAAGGCAGCCTGAGTGAGACTCGCCAAAGCGAGGAGTGCAAACAGTTTTTTCATATGAGCGAATTGAGTAATAACCAACAGTACGATGAAGACGACACCTTGATATAGATCCTTATTTTATCTGATCAATATCAAATCGGCGTAAAAAACACACATGAATTGCCAAAAATTGCTTTTTGACTAGATTTTTTGTTGCTTACTGATACAAACCAAGCATTCGCAAAATTGCTGCTTGCATTTCAAAATTTCCTCATCGCGCAGCTGCACTGAAATCAGCACGTACGTTCACATTATTCGACATTCTGGCTTATACTCGAGAGCTTATAACGTCTGCAAGCGTGCTTTGCTGCACTTGTGCACCGATCAATTCACTCACGAACGCCCATCGCCATGACGCAGGAAACTACCGCCCTTCGCTTTGAAGGTGCCGACAATTATGTCGCCACCGATGACTTGAAACTCGCAGTCAATGCTGCCTTGAAGCTGCAACGCCCCTTACTGATCAAAGGTGAACCGGGTACCGGCAAAACCATGCTGGCCGAAGAAGTCGCCGCAGCCTTGAATATGCCTTTAATGCAATGGCATATCAAATCCACCACCAAAGCTCAGCAAGGTTTGTACGAATACGATGCCGTCTCGCGCCTGCGCGATTCCCAGCTCGGTGACGCGCGCGTCAAAGATATTCATAATTACATCGTCAAAGGCGTGTTGTGGCAAGCGTTTACCGCCGATGAACCGGTGGTCTTGTTGATCGATGAAATCGACAAAGCCGATATCGAATTCCCGAACGACTTATTACGCGAACTCGATCGCATGGAATTTTACGTCTATGAAACGCGCGAAATGGTACGCGCCAAGCACAGACCGCTGGTGATCATCACCTCGAATAACGAAAAAGAATTGCCGGATGCTTTTCTGCGCCGCTGTTTTTTCCATTACATCAAGTTTCCCGATAAAGAGACGATGCAAAAAATCGTCCACGTGCATTTTCCGCAATTGAAAGCCGACTTGCTGGCACAGGCCTTGCAGACTTTTTACGAAGTACGCGATGTCGCCGGACTCAAGAAAAAGCCATCCACCTCAGAATTCATCGATTGGCTCAAACTCTTGCTGGCAGAAGACATCCCTGCCGAAGCCTTGCGCAGCAAAGACAACAAAGCCATCGTGCCACCCTTGCATGGTGCCTTACTGAAAAATGAACAAGATGTGCACCTGTTCGAACGTTTGATCTTCATGTCACGTACCAATCGCTGACGCCCTGTCGGTGCGACGGGCAAACCGCTTGAATTCAATCCGCGTCGCCCTTGCATCGCCGTGGTCGATCATAATGGTATGGAGCAAATCATTCGGTTTCCCGGCCGCTTATCGGTGCACGGCTGGCGATAAAGATCGGGACTTCCACAGCAAACATCGCGCGAGCAAAGAATTCACTTTTTTTCAAAGCCGATTCTCTTTGCGTCAAGGTATCAAGTAAGCGATTGAATGTATGGATCAGTTGAGCGACTTCATCCTCGCTGCTCACCGGCACGAGCAGCCGCGCAGTTTGATTGCTCGAAATCCTATCGAGCGTGCTGGCATCAGCGGCTGGAATATTTTTCGCTGAACTCAAAATTTCCATGCCCTTCGGCTCAACAACTTAATGGATCGTCGCAAGCGACGATGGAACAGACTCTGGAAGGGGTTTGCATCCCCTCCCATCGCGTCGCTCCTTCGTCGCTCACCGGCCAAAAGAGGCTGTCGCAA
>NZ_JASJVS010000093.1:0-8692 GCF_035019605.1 Undibacterium sp. 5I2
GTGGTGGTGGAGCTGGTTGCCTTGGTGGCGGTGGCGCTGGTTGCCGATGTGGCGGTACTGCATGAGCGCGGCTGCCAGCTTGCGGGGCTGCCCTGCCGGCCGCTGATCGACTTGGTGCCGGGCTATCCTCGAAAACCATGTTAGCGGAAATCGGACCAGTATACCTGGCAAATTTTCCTAGAATGACCGTGCATTTAAGTGCATCACAAACAATTTCGTTAATCACGCTGCCATCGCCAAGTTCTATCGTGATATGTCGCATAGCCTGACGCGATTCTGGCTGCGACCCGACCGGCTGCCCGTTCTGATAGTTATGGCCATTGAACACTCCTGAAAAGCCGGGACTGACACGCACGTAACGCTGCCGATTTCCCGAGCCGCGGCAGTAAACGGTTTGCACATGTAATTCTTTGATACGGCAGCCGGTACCGATCTCAATCCGCTCGCCATCGGCGGCACACACCTTCAGTGATTGCGACACGTCGGTATGATTGATGCGCAGAGCAGTGCTGCCCAAGGAAGCATTTTGCACCTGCACCCGCTCAAGCTTCATCCGTCCGCTCAGCGTTGACAGACAGGCAGCGCGCACATTGCGTGCCACGACTTTCCCGCTGATCGTGGAAAAGTCTCCCGAAACGGCAACATCTTCCAACAAAAGGTCGCCACTCATGGTGGCGATTTTGACCGAGGGCTCGGTACCGGCTGACGTACGCAAACGCCGCAGGCTGATGTCACCGCTCATGGTATTCATGCGCAAGTCGGCGCGGACAAGTACATCTTTGAGCTCCATGTCTTTTCCCATGGAATCGAAAGTTCCGGCTATCTCTCCGCCGCTCTGGAGATAAGCATCGTCGATCCAAGCGCCCGGCCCAGCAACATCTTCGTCTTCCCATTCTGAAGAGGACTCGGAGCTGCGGTCATTACGCATAGAGGAAGAGCTGAAACTCCATGTTCCGCTGCGGCTAGCATCGAAGAAACTGAATCGGGGAAACATACTGATTTCCTTTTAAGAAAATACCAAGACAGGGTCAGCGCTGAATCACTGTCGTGAGCAACTGCCGAGATCAAGGAAGTGAAAACCTCCATTACATGACTGGTCGCAGCTTTCTCAATTGAGAAATGTCATGAAAATCGATCAAAGTGCAGATTGCAAGCTGATAATTTTCCCAATACCACTGAACTGCCCTGCGGTCGGCGGCACGGAAACAAGCAAAACACCTTGACATGCCCATTTTCCGAGCCCAAAATACTCGAAAATTAACCTACCAACTAGTTGGGTTATACGCACCATAGCAGTAACAGAATTCACAAAAGGCATTCCACATGAAGCAGCAAATCGTCATCATCGGCGCTGGCCTCAGCGGCCTCTATGCGGCATATTTATTAGAACAGCGCGGCTATAGTCCGCGCCTGCTCGAAGCGCGCGCACGTCTCGGTGGCCGGATTATGGGCAGCGCAGCAGCAAACCGGACCCATGAGTTTGAATTCGGCCCCTCATGGTTTTGGCCTGAGTTAAATCCACGCATGCAAGAATTGCTCACGGCCTTGCAACTGCCGTATTTCAATCAGCACACTATCGGCGCGACGCTCTCTGAATCAGCTAGCCAGACTTTGCAACGTTGGGATAATGCTGACGACGATATCGCATATCAAAGACTGGAGGGCGGCATGACGATGCTGATCAAGACCTTGTCCGCGCGTCTGAAGTGCACTGAAGTGCAACTAGACAGCCAAGTGCAAGACATTCGGCAGCGCGACGATGGTCGCTTGGACTTATCCTTGCTGCATCAGGGTCAGAGTGAGCTGATCGTAGCCGATCGTGTCATCACCGCTATGCCACCACGCTTGTTGGCGCACAGCATGGCATGGTTGCCCGCTTTGCCGCCTGCCTTGACTGCCCAATGGAGCGATACGCCAACCTGGATGGCCGGACAAGCTAAATTAGTGGCCACCTATCCACATGCTTTTTGGCGCACAGCCGGCTGCTCCGGCGAGGCGCGCAGTCAGCGCGGGCCGATGACTGAAATTCATGATGCCAGCAATGCAGATGGCAGCCAGGCCGCCTTGTTCGGCTTTATCGGTCTGCCGGCAGCGACGCGTCAGCATTATGGCCGAGAGCAATTGATCGCCCTCGGATTGCAGCAATTGGTGCGCTTGTTCGGCCCGGAAGCCGCCACCCCCGATTGGATAGAGATCAAAGATTGGGCCACTGATGCGCATACCGCCACGGCCGCGGACAGCCAGGCAGTGCGGCATCACCCGACTTACCGCAAGCCGGCTTTGCCAGCGCACTGGGCGGACCGGGTGTTTCTGGCTGGAACCGAGTTCAGTGCGCGTTACGGTGGCTTTATGGAAGGCGCATTGGATGCGGCACAACAAGCTGTCTTGGCGCTTGATCAGCACTTGACAGCGGCCGGCTCAGTGCCGGCCTGATGCCGTCATAGTTTATTGCTTTGCCACGCGCCGCGCTGACTGCGCCGGTAACAGCAGGCGCATCAGATTGTGGGCGATCTGGGCCGGGCCGCTCGCGTTACGCATACCGCGGCCGGCGACCATCGCTCCTTCCAATGCAGAGAGCAAAGTTTCAGCAACATCTGTCGAATTGAGCAACTGGTTCAATTGCCCGGCGCGTTGACCATCATCAATCACTTGCACCAGCCAATCGAGATTGACGGAAAAAAAATGCTGTACTTCGTAGGTAATATCTGCCGGCAGAGAACTCGCTTCCGCACCCAACATGCCACACACGCAGAGGTGCTGCTCGACCTTATAGGTGTCTTCAAATAATGCCGCATAGGCCGTCAAACGTTCCGCGGCCTTGACATGCCGCGTTTCGATCTGCAGCAAAAACTCCTTGAAGCGGTACGTATAGCGCTGCACAACCACCGTGGCTAACTCGCTCTTGGTCGGAAAATGGTGATGGATACTGGGCTTTTTAATGCCGACCAAACGCGCTACATCATCATAGGAAAAACCGTTATAACCGCGTGCTTGAATCAATCCTTCTGCGGCGTCAACGACACGTTCGGCGGTGCCGGAAATTTCTGAAAAATGCTTCATGTCGACTCATTTTGCTGACCAGGCAAATGGCCAGTTTTAACTAAGATCAAACAGCCATGTTCACTCCGTGGCGTATGCGTACTCAAGTGTGGCATGCGTATCCAACTTCCCACCGGATAGCTGCCGTCCTCATCTTGCCAGCTCCCGCTCACTACCCATAGCTCGGCACCGCCGCGGTACTGCTGATGTGAAAATTGCGTGCCCGCTGCTACTCTGAGCAGGAATACTTGTTCACCGGCGAATTTGGAAAGTTGCACCACAGCCACACCCGTCAGCGCGCCCGGCAACCAGTCGGCCTGCTCGGTATCGACCACGCAGCGTATGCTATCGTGCGGCTGCATATGACGCAGCTTGACAAACAAGGTGCAGCCATTGACGGTGTAAGGCGCATGGGCCGAGCCCGGGGGATTTTTCACATAGGTACCGGTTCCATAGCTGCCATGCTCATCATTGAAGTCGCCTTCCAGCACCAAAAATTCTTCGCCCAAATCATGCGTATGGCTGAAGAAGCGAGATCCGGCAGCATATTGAACCAGCGAGGTGGCGCGCGCGACTTCAGCACCATCGCGTTCAATCAGCTTGCGCAGCACTCCTGGCATCGGCGTTTCGGTCCAGACTAAACCGGCGGTCTGCACGACCGCGCGCAAGCTTAAATCGGCATGTATTTGCATTCCTCGCCCTGTATTTACCAACAAACTAATTGGTAGGCATTTTAGTTAAAAAGCGTAGTGCTGTCAAACCGTGATCTGACCATACAAGCTGAGGACTTGACGGCGGTGCTGCCGGTAACATCCGGCGTCCCAAGCGAGGATGGTCAAACTGGTCGTTGTTGACGGTCATGCCGGCAGCAGCGTCCATTCCAACCGAGAACAAACGCGCCGCCCTTGGCTTTTTCTCAATGGAACGACAGTCCTGCCTGCCGCTTCAATTCATTACTCAATTTCAGACAATTAACTTGTAAATCGGCCGACACATGGGAGCAAGGCACGAATACCTGGGCGTATTTTTGCGATAGTGCGATCGCATCCGTGTTACTGGCATGAGGGTTGCGAGAGGTGCAGTTCAGCAGCGCCGCATACATCTCTCGCAGCGCTTGACCCTGCAAACCAAATTTGGTCAATACGGTATTGGCCACTTCCTGTACCTGCTCACGGTTCCAGCGCCCCTTATTGAGCAAGATCGGTGCCGGCAGCGCGGCCGGCGGAACTGTGACATCTGGCGGACTGGCGCGGCTCGTCGCATAGCCGGGCTTGGATGTTGGTGCCGACTGAGACGACTGATCTGAGCAAAACTGGCTGCTGTGGCTGCGCTGCCCAGACTCCGACTCTGGCGCACGCTCATGCCTGCTATCGGCGGCGCCAGCGAAGCGCGGCGGTGGCGGATAAGCGCGCGTATGTTCTGAGGCCCTCGGCAGGTCGCGTTGAAAGTCCGCGCGCGGCGCGGCCGCGTATTCGTGCACATGCATATTCGGCGGCACGAAACCGGTATATCGCGCCCCCTTACCTAACATCACATGACAAGACAGCGCCTCAAATTCAATGTAGTCGACCACACTGCGCCGTCCGATTTCTATCGTAATATGCCGCGCTTGCGTAGGTAGGAAATCGGCACCGACGGGATGCCCATTCTCATAGCGAAGCCCATTGAGTGAACCAGAAAACCGGTGGCCGACGCGAATATTGCCGACGCCAGAAAAACTCGGTGTCGCATTTTGTGAGCGCGCCTGCAAGCGCCGTATGTGGCAACCGGCACCAATCACAATCCGCCCGCCATCATTCGCTGCAGCAATGAGCTTTTTAGAAATAACGGTATGGCGCAACAGCATATTATTGCTGTGCAACTCAACCGTTTGTACTCTCGCATGATTCAGTTCCAGCTGTCCGCTGCCGGAAAAAATAGACTCCACATCGAGTTTATATCCTTCAATATCTCCGTACAAGTTCACGATGCGCCCGGGAACCTTGACATGAGCTAAATAAATGTCCCCGCAAAGGCTTTCGATATACAGTGAAGGGCGCTCGGCCTCACGGTGCTGCATCGTATCGATATCAATTTTTCCGCTCAGGCTTGTCAAATACAAATCGCCACGCAGGGTAGTCTGACGCACCACCATCGGCTCGGTTGTGGTACAAAATTGCCCTTCGACATAAATTCCAGTCGACAACAACGGTGTCGGTTTGAACTCGCCGCTACGACACTCGGCCTCCTCGTCGGAACTGCTGTCAGACGCATTGGCATAGCAATACGAGTTCGGAGAGAAAGTGCCGTTGAAAGCAGCGCTGTAACGGGACTGAGAAAAATAAGCATTCGAGAACATCGTGATTTCCTCTTCAAAAAATAAGCGAAACATGAGATGGTAGCCAAGCTTGCGTCGAGCAAGATCAACTTAAAAAACTGATACGGGTAAAGTGATCATAAATGAAACGAGTGGGACTTTTCAAATAGGAAAATTCTGAAAATATTGTAAGAAATTTCTTAAAAAAATTTCTCGATGATGGCAGCCTATTACGTAGCAAGGAATACGCCGAGCACATTGCGGGCATCAACATCACACGATAATATGAGCACATTCCAATTGTATGCAGGAGAACACTAATGCGTTTCAGTCACCCTCTTTTAACATTGCTGGCAAGCTTAGCCATATCCAGCTTGGCCCAGGCAGAAACGCTGCGCTGCCCATCCGAGATCCATGTCGTACAGCAATTGCGCGACGCCCCGGATGGCTGGCTGCGCAACGACAGCGATGATCAACATAGTTTTACCAATGTCCGATTTTCAGAAGACGAACCGGCGCAGCAATTCTTTTTAGCGCCAAGCAAAACCAGCAAACAAAAAGGGGCGCTGGTGAATGTATGGAACTTCACGCCTTCGAAGCAAGGCTATTGGGTTACTTGCCAGTACCACGAAACGCGTGCCAGTTTGGCACTGAAACTGCCGGATCACGTCCGCAGTTGTAGCGTCACTTATGATGTGAAATTTTCTGTGCCGATTGTGACGACGATGGACTGCCGTTGAGCGACGTGATCGCGTCAATCTCACGGCTCTTCATTATGCAAATTCAGTATCTTTATCTTGCAAAAAGAGGTATACCTATTCTATTGGGATAGCTTTGACTCATAAGTCAGATCACCCAGATACGACACCCTCGCCCTCTTTATGGCCACTTATCTTCGGTTCCACTGCAATTTGCTCTCGCAATGAGAAAGAATTGGGAAACTCGTTGTCGCCTGTTTTGCATCGAGCAAAAAGCATAGGGAAACACCAAATACGAACTCCGCTTGATCCATGCAGCTTAGCAAGCTGTCATCACTCACAAGGTAATCATCTATGCGTATCAATCTAATGCGGCTGGTTCCGCTATTGTTTCTGCTTTTTATGCCTTTGACACAGGCGATCACCCTATAAAATTCTGACTGGAAAATTGAGATTGATCCAGCAAGCTTAGCGACCTCAGCCACATTAGCTTCCGGCGAAGTGCTGCAAATTTCTTCTCCAGGCAAAGTCGAATCCACCACACAAATCAAAGAAAACAGTTCCAGCGCCAGCTGGCAATTCGGTGCCGAGACTACCGTGCTGGCGCAACTCAAGGCCAGCGTTCTGACGCTACAGTTTTCGCGTATGACCCCAGGAAAAATGCAATGGCCAATCGTGCCTTCTGCTGCGCGCGCGTTGATCCTGCCTATTCATGAAGGCTACTATGTTCCAGCCAATGACAAAGACTGGCGCACGGCACTGGCGAACGATTATCAGGGTATGAACACGACCGAAGACTTGAGCTTGCCGGTAGTCGGTTTTGATTTTGGTAAACATGTTTTGTCGCTCATGTTCGCTAATCCATACAATAATTCTCTGCACTTTACCCCGGACGCAAAGGGAATCGGTTTTGCCGCTGATCACAGTTTTACTACACTCGATACCAAACGCTCGTATGAAGTACAAATTGCACTCAATGGCCCTGACTGGCTATCACCAGCAAAGCAATATCGGCAATGGTTACAAGCACGTGGCGAATTCGTCTCGCTGAAAAATAAATTAGCGCTGGCAAAAGATGGCGATCGCCTCATCGGTGCCAGCCATATTTATCTGTGGGGCGAGCGACTCATCGTTGCGCAAGACGTAAAAAACTGGTCAGTGCTGCAAAAAATTATCCCGGCTGACTGGATAGGCGGTGACGACTCTTGGATACAAGAACAGGCTAAAAAAGCCTTGAAGACATCTGATCTCGGCAGCCGTCCTCCATTGCAAGCGAGCTTAGTGGCGGCAATCAATCAAGCGCTGCTACGACTCGCGCCGGGCGATGAAGCTGCGCAGATAGAACAACGCCAGCAATTGGCACTGAAAACCCTCGGTGCCGCGCTCAAGCCACCAGATAGTTGGGGGGACTCCAATTCCAGCAAAATGATAGCGCAACTACATGATGCTGGTTTGTCAAAACTATGGATAGGCTTGCCGCAATGGACCGCCGGATTTTCCAGTCCGGCAGGCATACACGCGGCACGCGAGGCCGGCTACTTGATTGGCCCCTATGATTCTTACGACACCGCACTGCCCGACGGTAACGACAGTCAAAGCTGGTTGAGCGCGCAATTAGGGCAAGATGCATTTAGCCGTTGCGGCATTATGAAAAAAAATGGTCAGCGTGAAACCGGTTTTCGAGGGCTGGGCGTGTACACAAATCCGAGCTGCGTACGTCCCTTGATGGAAAAGCGCGTGCCGGAAATTCAAGCACTCAGCCACTACAACAGTTGGTTTCTCGATGTCGATGGCACGGGGATGTTGTTTGACGATTACGACCCAGCCAAACCCAGCTCGCAAGCACAGGACGCAAAAAATCGCATGGCTGCAATAGCCTGGATTGCCCAGTCTCAGGGCATCATCGTCGGTTCAGAAGTCGGTGGTGCCGTGGTCAATTCAGGTCTCAGCTTCGCCCATGGTATGCAAAATTCCGGCTTTGGCTGGGGTGATGCCGATATGCGTAAGAATAAGTCATCACCCTATTATTTAGGTTCTTGGTATCCGCAACACGAACCGAGTTTTTTCTTTAAAACCAGTTCAATCAAACCGCTCTATCAATCCTTATATTTCGATCCGACGAAACGCTTACCACTGTTCCAAGCGGCATTTCACGACAGCGTGGTGACGACGAACCATTGGACAGTGGATAACCTGAAATTCAAAGAAACGCGTGCCAGCACCGAACTGTTACAGCAACTCTATAATGTGCCGCCGCTGCTCAATATCAGCTTGGCTACCGCCGGCAAGCGCATTCCTTATTTGCTGCGGCTCGATGCCTTCTTTCGCCCCATGCATCAACGCTTGTACCAACAAGCCTTAACTGAGTTTCGTTGGCTGGCACCGGACGGCCATGTGCAGCAAACACAGTTTGCGGACGGCACGCAGATGATTGCGAATTTTGGGGATCAATCATGGACGGAAAAAAATCAGCGCATCCCCGCTCATTCTGTTTTAGCGATTCTGCCCGACCATTCAACGCTGCGTTTGCAATCCAATCAGCGCGATTACTAGGGAGAGGCGGGCAAGTGTTCAAACAATCTCAGCCAACAACTTAATGGATCGTCGCAAGCGACGATGGAAAAGACTCTGGAAGGGGTTTGCATCCCCTCCCATCGCG
>NZ_JASJVS010000094.1:0-8439 GCF_035019605.1 Undibacterium sp. 5I2
CCCAGTCATCTTTATTTTCCTCGTTTAGGTAATTATTCCTCCTATTGAGGTGTCCGTAAACATTAGACCATTACAAAGGTGTCACTGGATTCCTGCCTACGCAGGAATGACGAGGCGAGAGCACGGGGGAGTGACAGGTCTGCCAGTTGGAGTAATGATACCGACTGAAAACCCTTTTGCGACAGCCTCTTAAGCGAGTGGAGAAACTTGCAAGTGACTAAGCCCGACAGCTTATCCGAGTAAATGGCTCAAATCAACCAGACGTTTGGCAATCAAATGACGCACCTCGTTTTCGCATTGCCAGATACCATACACGCCGAGTAATCGTGCGCTGAGAATAAGGCGGCGTTCTTGTTCGAATAAACTGGGCCAGATGATCACATTGATCGAGCCGGTTTCATCTTCGAGCGTGATGAAGATGACCCCATTGGCCGTACCCGGGCGTTGCCGCATCGTGATGATGCCGCAGCCGCGCGCGAACTGGCCGTTGGCAAAAGTGTTCAGTAATTCTGCCGGTAGAAAACGTTGGGCCAGCAGTTGTGGGCGTAATAAGGAGAGCGGATGTCCTTGCAGGCTCAAGCCTTGAGTGCGGTAATCATGCGCAATTTCATCGGCCAGACTGGGGGCAGATAATTGCGGCAGCGCTTCTTCTATCGTAGTCGGTCGCAGTAAATCGCGCTCGGGCAAGGCCCCGACGGCTTGCCACAAGGCTTGGCGACGATGACCGGCGAGACTTTTCAGGGCGTTGCCGGCTGCCAAGATGTGCAGATCATGGCGAGTCAATTCGGCGCGTCTGGCTAAATCGGCGACGTCGCTGAAAGTGCCACTTTGTCGCGCTACCATGATGCGTCGCGCGCTCGTCGCAGGCATGCCGCTCAGCAGTGACAGTCCTAGCCTTACCGATGGGCTGCCGGTAGCGGTGTTTTCCAGGCTTGAATCCCATTCGCTACACAGGACATCAATGGCATCGACTTGTACCTGATGGCGGCGCGCATCTTGTATCAATTGCGCCGGCAAATAAAACCCCATAGGTTGGGAATTGAGCAGCGCACACAAAAACACCGCCGGCTCGTGACATTTGATCCAACTGCTGAGGTAGGCCAAAATCGCAAAACTGGCCGAATGGCTTTCTGGAAAGCCGTACTCACCGAAGCCTTTCATTTGCTCGAATATGCCTTCGGCAAATGCGCGTGAATACTGATTGGCCAGCATGCCGTCAATAATACGCTCGCGATAGCTGTCCAGGCCACCTTTACGCTTCCAAGCAGCCATGGCACGACGTAAGCCATCGGCTTCACCGGCCGTGAAATTGGCAGCTAACATGGCAATTTGCATCACTTGTTCTTGAAAAATCGGTACGCCCAGGGTGCGCCCCAGCGCCTTTTGCATGGCCGGATCGTGTTGGGTTTCGATGGCTTCCAAACCCTGACGGCGGCGCAGATACGGATGCACCATGCCGCCTTGTATCGGTCCCGGGCGGACAATCGCTACTTGTACTACGAGGTCGTAGAATTTTTGCGGTCGCAAGCGGGGCAACATGCTCATCTGCGCCCGCGATTCAATTTGAAATACCCCGACCGTATCGGCGCGACAGATCATGGCATAGGTGGCGGCATCTTCACGCGGAATCGCTTGCATGCTGCGTGGTTTGCCGGGCAGACCAGCCATTAGCGTGAGGGCGCGCTGCAAGGCTGAGAGCATGCCGAGGGCGAGGATATCGATTTTCAGTATGCCTAAGGATTCGAGATCGTCCTTATCCCACTGGATGACGCGGCGATCTTTCATCGCTGCATTTTCTATCGGTACCAATCGCGACAACTTGCCGCGCGCGATCACAAAGCCGCCGCTATGCTGCGATAAATGTCTGGGAAAGCGGAGTAATTGTGTCGCCAAGGCAGCCCATTGCCGTGCCAAGCGCGATTCGCTGTCCACGCCGCAGCTTGCCATTTGGGTGAGCAAATCGGCTGTGCTGTCGAACCAATGTAAAGATTTGGCCACGGCCTCGATGATGGCGGCATCAACCCCGAGCGCTTTGCCGACTTCACGCACGGCACCGCGCGGCCGGTAAGTATGGATGGCGGCGGTCAGCGCGGCACGATGATGTCCATACTTTTGGTAAATATATTGAATCACTTCTTCGCGCCGCTGATGTTCGAAATCGACATCGATATCGGGCGGTTCGCCGCGCTCTCGGGAAATGAAGCGTTCGAACAACAGCGTCTGCACGCTAGGATCGACCTCGGTGATGTGCAGGCAATAACACACCACGGAATTGGCAGCCGAACCGCGTCCTTGGCATAAAATACCGCGATGGCGCGCGAAGCGCACGATGTCATGCACGGTCAAGAAATAAGCTTCATAGGCCAGATCATTGATGATGTCGAGTTCGTGCTCGATTTGTCGGGTAATTTCGTCGGCCACGCCATGTGGGTAACGTCGTTGCGCACCGCGATAGACTTCATGGCGCAGATGGGTGGCGGCGGTCAAGCCATCCGGCACCACTTCTTGCGGGTATTCATAGCGCAATTCATCCAGCGAAAAATGACACAGCGCGGCGACCACCAAGCTTTCTGCCAGTGCGGCAGGCGGGTAGAGATTAGCCAGCCGTAAGCGTGAGCGCAGATGTTGCTCGGCATTGGCAGCCAATTGATAACCGCATTGTTCGACTGGCGTGCCGAGGCGGATCGCGGTCAAACTGTCTTGCAAAGGTTTGCGCGAACGCAGATGCATGCAGACCTGTCCCAGTGCCACTACCGCCAAGCCGTAGCGTTCGGCGATATGTTCAATGTGTTGTTCTTGAAAGGCGTCGGCCGCTTGCATGAGCAGCGTCAGACCGAGCCGCGCGCGTGGGCCGAAGCTGTGTGCCAGCCACGCCGCTTGTACGGCCAGCAGCTCGGCTTGCAAGGGATAGGCCGGTACCAAAATCAGCAAACAGTCGGGCAAGCCGCGCAAATGCGCATAATCGGGCGGCGGCATGGTGAAATCTTCCGGTGTGAGCAAGTAGCTGCCTTTGCCGCAGCGACTGCGTGCCAGCGTGATCAGTTCAGATAAGTTGCCATATCCTTCGCGGTTACAGGCCAGTGCGAGCAAGGTCAGCGTTCCTTGTGGCGCGCTCAATTTGAAATGGCTGCCCAAGATATACGGCAAACCTTGTAATTTCGCTTCATCATGGGCGCGCACCACGCCAGCCAGCGAGCATTCATCGGTGATGGCCAGGGCACGATAATCGAGTTGGGCGGCGCGTTGTACCAATTCTTCCGGATGGGATGCCCCATGCAGGAAAGTGAAATTCGACAGACAGAATAATTCTGCATAGTCGGGCAAGCGGGTGCTGTCGCTGTCTGCCGTCATCCGAATACCCCGTGCAGCAGCCAACTGGCCTGTGCTGCAGTGCCACTGCGCGGGCGATAAATCCAGTAGCGCACATGGCTGGCACTGACGGCGATGAAATAGTCGCGCAGCTCGGTTTGCTCGCTCCACCAAGCGGCCTCGATTCTTTCCGGCGCTGAAATAATATTCAGTGGCGAAGTGAAGTAGGGCCGGTGTTGACGCACTTGTAAGGGTGCTGCCGTTGCCAACAACCAAGCTGGGCGTAGTAAAGTGGGCGTCGGCAGCAGCTTGGACGGGGCTTTTTCCAGCGCGGAAATCCAACGATTGGCGAGGTCGGGACGATGATCAGCCAAGGGGGCGGCCTGCAATACCTGATCGGCACCAAGACGAGTGCTCAATAAAGCCAGTAAATGGTGATGATCTTCGGGCTGCCCGCCCGGCTCGGCAAACAGGGAGGCACTCTGTGGTGCCGCGGCTTGGGTTCGTGGTACCGTCAGTTGTAACGCAATGACCGGTGCAATGAAGTCGAAGCGATGGAGTTTTTCATGTAGCAATGCCAGCAATTGCTTTTCTTGTGCTCCGGCCGGCAAGCTGATATCGAGTATGCTGGCGGGAATGGCATTGCGCCCACGCTCATGGGACAGAGATAGACGTAGCATTAACGCGCTCAGGCGGTGTGCCGCCAGCCAGCCATGCAATTGTGCCAATAAACTTTGGCAATGTTTGAGTAATAAATCACTGCTATCCAAACGTTCCGGCAATTCCAGTCGCGCTTCAAATTCGTCAGGAATAAGAATCCAGATCGGGGCCGTTGCCGTTGCTGCGTAAACCAGATCGAGTTCAGCCATGAAGGCCAGACCGCAGCGTCGTTGCAAACCGGGGCGCGGCAAGGCGCGCAGCTCGCGCAAACAGTAGCAGCCTAAGCCATGCAATAAGTCGCGCCAAGTGTGGGCGCTGTCCAGTAATGTCACGGGTAAGCGGTCGAGCCGGCGCGCTAGTCGCGCTGTTTGCAAGCAAAGTTGCCCGGCGCGGCCTTGGCGCGTGGCATCGAGTGCCAACAAGCAGGCGGCTTTGGCATGCGGTGCGCAGCCCAGGCTGACTTGGTAGCCGAGTGCGGCCATGGTGGCGCGGATGCGGCGGCGCAAGGCTGGCAAACCGCCGAACAAGCGCAAGCTGGCCCCGACATTGAGCACCAGTCTGTCGGCATCGATCAGACTGACTTGTGGCGTGTATTGTAAGAGGGCGCTTGCGGCTGCCAGCAGCGCCGCTGCTTGCTTGTGCATATCTTGCTCGAAGATTTTTGCCGTCGGCATAAGCATTTGTACTGCGCCGCTACGCATGCCGGGCACGATGCCGGCCTCTGCCGCGCTGGCCGAACAGGCAGTAACGCTTTGCTGTGCTAATACGACGTGGCCGAAGAGTGCTGCGCGATGCTGCCAGTGCGGTATAAATACTTCCAATTCCAGCGCTCGAAAGTGTAGGGCGATCCACATTTCCATTGGCCTCACCCTCTCTGTAGTTGCACTTGTTGAATGGTGCTGCGCGGCGTGTTCAAGCCGGCCGCCAGATACGGATGATCGGGTAAATACAGGGGAATCGGTATCTCGTGTACAGCACCGCGGCGCTTGAGTATGCGTAGTTGCAAACCAAAGCTCATATTACTCACCCGAATACGTAGCGGTGCAGGCGAGGGCTGTTGTGCGGCGGAAGCGGGGCGGATCAGACAAAACAAGGTGTCGGAAGTGTTGGCGGCGAGCTGCAGTCGGCGCAAGGCTTCGTGACGTATCTGCGTTTGCCATAACAACAGTACCGCACAACTGCCATGCCGCAAAATTTGTTCGGCCGCCCATAGTCCATCGGCTTGGGTTTGGCTGCGTATCCACAGCAATTGTCGGTTCGGTTGTCGTTCGCACCAGCCTGAGGCTTGTGGTACGTAGGGTGGGCATAACAAGGCCAGTGGCCGCGGCCCTGCTTGCCGCAGGGCCGGCGCGAGCAAACGCAATTCTGCCGTGCCGCTTTGGTCAAGCAAAATTTCATTGATTTGCCCCAGCGGCCAACCGCCGGCGAGTTCTCGGTTCAACGCCAGATGACCGCTGTCTATACTGGGCCGGTCGGCCCGCGCGACTTGCGAAGCGCGCCACAAGGCCGGATGAATTGCTTCCATGGTAGGGGCGCTGGCAGAGATGGTCGAAAGCAAAGGCATGATGGGGAGGGGATCGTCGCGAGTGATAAAAAATACTGATTGAATATACAGTATATTGTCCTATCTTGAAAAATCCAAGCCCATAAAAGATTTTTTTCGCCGCAAGAGTTCCTTTCCGCGCAGCATAAGGAGCGGAGCAAAGGAAAAAGTGGGGCTTGTCGTGAATGTGCGACAAAAATATAACTACTGATTGTTTATACAGTATTTTGTGTTAAAGTCGCTTCATGGACGAACGAAGAGCGCTGCTCAAGGATGTCCTTGACCAAGTTATTCTTCCTTTTTCTGATCTGGAGTATTCCATGACACACTTCGAACCGACTGTTGATACGCGTATGAGCCTGCAACTGACACCAAACTCCTTCATGCTGCGGCTGGGTCGCCGCGAAATTTTCGTTTGCCGTGATTTTCGCCAACGCTATTACTCAGTCAATCCGCTGTTTGATTGTTCTACGGGTATACAAGCCGGCCATCTGGAAATTTTATTTTGTAAGAAATGGCTGATTATTTTATCCAAAGCCAAGTGGTGAACAGGCAGCCCTGATGTGGCTTGTGAGTTAAGACAACGCAGCAGTGCGCCTCAGTGGCGGCGGGCAAACCGCTTGGATTAAATTTGCGCTTCCTTAGGCTACGGGGGCTTTGCCGCGTCGTTCCTGCGCGCTTTTGGCAGGAATCCAGCGACGTTCGTGGTTAGCTTTAAATGCCAGAAATGATGACGTTTTTAGTGCTAAAAACGACATTAGGGGTCTGTCGGGCTTAGGAGTAATCGATTCCCTAAGTCCGACAGACTTCTGGATTCCCGCTAAAATCATACGGGAGCGACGAGGCATGCGGTGTTTTAGGTAAAAAAAGTGCCTATCAGGCTTTCGCGACAGCGCTCTGAGCGCCGAGGTTTTACCTGCACATCTGATAAAAACGCGTCGTGACAGCCGGTCTTAAACTCAGGAACCTTGCCAAACCCATGCAAACCTCAAGGCACTGAAATGGCATCTGGAAAATAAAAAATCCGCTGATCTTCACAAGGAAAATCAACGGATCAGTATTCTTGGTTGCGGGGGCAGGATTTGAACCTACGACCTTCGGGTTATGAGCCCAAAACTAGAGGGGCTTAAAACCAAAATATTCAATAAAATCAATGGCATGCCATACCCTGACTTACCGCATTATACCGGAATTTACCCACTCAAGTGCAGCAAATTTGCAGCAGAAATTCCGCCGCCCGCCAGATCAAAGTAAATCCTGGTAACTGGTGCCTATACGTTTAGCAGTCATGTGACTGCTAACAACGGAACCATTCCCATGGAAGCACTTCTTTCTCCTAAAACTTTAGCTTTAGCACTCGGCATTGCCGAACAAACGATTTATAACCGTCACGCCACAGGCGGAGACTTACCTCCCGTCGTCAAACTCGGTCGTTTAATCCGTTTCCGGCCAGCCGATGTGCAACACTGGTTGAACCAGAAGCAGCAAGCAACGGCACCTTTAACAGCAGCTTCACCATCGCAAGCATCAAGTCCACGTCGTCGAGGCCGTCCAACCAAGGCCGACCAAATTATAGCTCGCCGCAACCTATGAATTTCTAACTTACTTATCACTTTCCGCTCGTGTATCGCTAATTCAACACCCAAAGGAGGGGCCGACCGAAGTCGGCCCCGTGAATCAATATTCATGCTAAACATCTAGCCTTCATCTACTTGTATTACACGGAGTACTCGCCAAAGCACCCCATGTCACATCACCTCCTGGTCGGTCGCCAAACCTTCCAGGCACATCATTTCACTTGTAAGGCTATATTATCCGGTGGTGTTTCCCAGTAGCAGATTCGCTAACTCGCCTCCACATGCCCATGCAGAGGAAAGCTCAACTAAATTGACTGGTATCACCGCTTAACCATAGTGCATCCTTATTTTTTATATGCAGGTTTCCACCCTGAACAAAATAAGTATCCACGACAGGTCACCCACTTAGACAAAACGACGATGAACAGCGCATAACGTGTGCGGCACGAAATCAAACAAACGTAGTTTTCAGCTACCGACGCTTTTGGGCGCCCGCGGATGGGAGAATGTCCCGAAGACCTCATCCTTGTTTATTTGTACGTCTACCTGGACTTTTACATCACACACTTTATGCACCTCTTGAAAGCCGGTGCCCTACCTGAGTTCCCTCAGCGTAGTTTCCGACTATTACACGCATAAGCTCTCTGCTACCCCACCTTCCGGTGGTGGACTGTCTTCCCTGGACGACTCTCCAGGCGTCTTACGGCATTTTTTCAGACAGCGGCGACTTTCGTCCGCCGACATCACTCGTGTCAAGCACTCCCGTCCAACTTACGCTGGATCGTTCAGGAGGTCGAGGCTGGTTACTCGATTTTTCGTTTGCCAACCTACCGCATTTCGCCTCACGGCTTATAGCGGCGGTGTTTCTGGTGGTCGCACGAATTTCACAACAAACTTCACAATAAAGAGTGGGTCGAGAGAATTGCAGCTCTCCCGCCCATCATCGCTCGGCGAGCACCTTTACGTGCACCGAGCGGTACCGGCAACTGAACTCTGGAATAGAGGTCAGTGCCTGACAAGTGAGACTGATGTGGGGTCGTTGGCGCGACCATCCCCACAGCAGTAAGAAGTGAGAGTGTTGGCGCACCCGACGACCTGCATCGTCTGGAACTATTTTCTTGGAGTCCTTACCTGTGTAGGTATCGGACTTCACTAAAAAGTGTAAAACCCAAAAAATCAAAATCAAAATCAAAATCAAAAAAATAAAAATTCTTTGAATTTTTTGGGACATTCATTAGAGGTGTCCGGAATACATTCCGGACACCTAGGCTATATAAAGTGGCCCCCTAAGTCCAGACAATTATTCAAAGAGTTTAAGATAGTGCCTGTTTCTGCCACAGCTGCGCGGCG
>NZ_JASJVS010000095.1:0-7931 GCF_035019605.1 Undibacterium sp. 5I2
GCCGGGCGACTGCGCCGCGGCGATGTCGCCTGACTCACGCAGCGCCGTGTCGATCTCGTCGACATAGACGCGCGCGGTACGCAAGGTCAGAGGATCGCACTCGCAAGCGCTGACGGTACCGCCGCCGATGGCATTGATATGAACCTGCGGCTTGAGGTACTCGTCCAACAGGATTGGGGCGACGCCGGTGTGCGAGGTGGCCATGCAGATGACATCCGCGTCCGCAATGGCGTCGGCGAGCGTCGCGGCCGCAGTCAGACGCACTGCTACCTGACCTGACATTTCCTCAACAAAGAGTTCGGTTTGCTTGGCATCGCGACCAAATACCTTGACTGCATTGAATTTCCTTACAATAGACAGGGCCAGCAGGTGGGCACGCGCTTGGACACCCACGCCGATGATCGCTAGTGTGCCGGCCTGTTGCGGTGCCAGCAAGTCGACCGCCAGCGCGCTTACGGCGCTGGTCCGGATCGACGTCAAGGCAGCACTGTCGAGCATGGCCGTGATCCGACCGCTCGCACTATCGAGCAGTACCACCACACCGTTGATTGTCGGCAGGCCATGACGTCGGTTATTGGGATAAATCGACGATACTTTGATGCCAAGGTGTCCACCTCGACTGAGCAAGGCTGGCATGAACAGCGACAAAGCGCCATGCTCTTCGTTGTCGATGATCATGCGCGGTGGTGCCACCATCTTCTCGGTGCCGGCCAGCATAGCGCGCAACGCCGCAATCGCTTCCGTCATGCGCAAGGCGCGCTGAATGTCTGAATTATTTAATAGCAACATGATGTCAATTTTCAGGCTGGTCATAGCCGCTTAAGTGCTAGTCGGTGCAGAGCCCACGGCCGAAGGAAACGCCGATATGCAGCGCGGCGGCGTGTACTTCGCTTTCAGCGCAGCCCGCAGCCCGCCATGCTGGATGAAATAGAAATTGGGCGCGAAGTGCTGCATATGGGCAGGCAGGTGGATCCACGGGGTGGTCGGAAACACATGGTGCACGCCGTGATAATTAAAGTTGAGCATGCAATACCTCTCAAAGAAATAGGGCATGCGGACATTTTTCGCGAACGAGCTGTCGTTCAGCGGCGTACCATAGTGGGCGAAGCTGTCCAGCACGGTCAGGATCAGGGCGCGCAGTATTAGCAGGCAGACCAATATCCAGAGAAATGGCCAGTACAGCAGCGTACCGGCGGCAAGCAGCAGTATCGACGCCATCCCCTCCCATCGCAAGGCGGTCAGCTTGTTGGTGCGTATCAGGGTCGACAAAGGTGAGCCGTCGGTACCATCGACTCTGGTCGCGTATAAGACGCTCATCACCCGCAACATCAGGGCGCGGGGCAACCAGGCGATCACACAAGTCAGAAAGAAATCGTGATAGAAAGCGCCGACCAGTTTGGAATAGTAGTAGCGTGCTATTTTGCGCCGGCTCTTGGCCGGAGCGAGATAGACTTCGTCGCAATCGTTCACCGTGCGACTCCATTTATGATGCTTCAGATGGTCTATTCGTTGCAGATCGTATGAAATACCCACGAACACCGCCATGACCTGCCCCATTAAACGGTTCGCCGCCGGATGCCGGTGCAGCATCCCATGGATGGCCTCGTGCACCAGCACGCCGGTAGTCGATGAAATCAGCAGTGTCGGGATCAGGGTCAGAGCGTACCATGGGTTTCGGGCGATCAGCAGCGGAGCACCTAGGAACTGATACAGATTGATCGCGGCAATGACGACGAAAATCACCCCGTTCATCGCTGCAGGAATCTCATCGAGCTGCTTGGTTTTGATCAGCGGCGGCGATTGCCGGTACAACATCGGGTACAAATCGCTTATTGCTTGGCTCATGACTTGCATTTCCTCTTGAAGTTGTTGGTAGCTTGTGGCTCTTTTGGCTCAGGCGAGCACGCCTCCGTCCACCGGGATGGCGACCCCGGTCACAAACGATGATTGATCCGAGCAAAGCCAGTAGACCACGTCCGCCACCTCGTTTTTCTCGCAGACGCGGTTGATCGGATGGCTTGGGCCATATTGGTCGATGTCGCAGCCAACCACTGACTGTGCCATGGGAGTACGCACGAACGCCGGACACACGGCATTGACCCTGACCTGATGCACCGCATATTCCCTAGCGGCGGACTTGGTCACGCCAACTAAGGCATGCTTGCTGGCCGTATAGCCGACGCCGCCCGTCACGCTGGCGCGCAGCCCCGCCAGCGACGCCACATTCACGATGGTACCGCTGCGCTGCTCGCGCATCAGGGGGAGTACGCGCTTCATGCATAACCACGGCGCCTTGACATTGATCGCCATGACGTCATCGAAGACCTCGTCCGGATACGCTTCGAAGCTGACGAAAGGCGTGCCTTCGATCCCCGCGCAGTTGACCAAGGAATCGATGCGGCTGTGGCGCATCGTTATGGCATCAAACAGCTTGGCGATCGCGGTGGCGTCGCGCAGATCAACCATGAATTGTTCAGCCGATCCTCCCGCCGCCCGCACTCGTTGGACGACCTCCCGATTCAGGTTTTCGCGTCTGGCGCAAATGACGACGTGATAGTCCTCCAGCGCGAAGCGGAACGCGCAGGCTTCTCCAATGCCGGAATTTCCTCCAGTAACAACAACAATTTTCTTCATTTGATATCGTACTTCATGCAATACGCTTTCTTGGGAACCAGAAAGGTACGCAGATACGTGATCACCACCGTCGAATCTTGCTTTCGTCCAATCACCTTGATCGTGACGATGCCCTCGTTCGGGCGCGATGCAGATTCTCGCTTTGCCACCACTTCACTCTCGGCATACAGCGTGTCGCCCACTAGCACAGGATTGGGCAAACGAATTTCATCCCAAGCCAGGTTAGCCGTGGCTCGGGCGCTCATGGTCGATACCGTCATCCCGCTGACGATTGAAAGCGTCACCGAACTCGACACGAGCAATCCTTTAAATTCGGTTCGCTGCGCATACGCCTGGTCAATATGCGCAGGATGCTTGTTCATGTCGATCAGAGATTGCCAGATGTTATCGACCTCGGTCACGGTGCGGCCCGGACGATGTTCGAAAATGTCGCCGATGTCGAACTCCTCGTAGGCTAGTCCGTACACTTCCCGATAGCGTTTTTCACCAATGCGCTCATGCGCCAGTAACATGTCGTTCATAGCACTCCTTGTTTTTGCTCAAGGGCGCGGCGGCGCGCCAGGATTTTTTGCGCAAGCTTGACGAACGGCGGACCGATCATCATCCGATCAAGCTTGGTGATATTGTTGCCACTGCTCTCGACGGTGGCGAGCACTGCTTCGGCGTGCGCGATTTCGGCCTTAGTCGGCGTAAAAGCGGCATTGATGGTGTCGATTTGATTCGGATGTATCGCTGTTTTTCCGGCGAAGCCAAGTTGCATGACTTGCTTGCATTCTTCAGCTAAGCCCTGCTCGTCACCGAGCTTGAAATAAGCGGTATCGAAGGCGGGAATCCCCGCGTAGGAGGCGGCGGCCACAATTTGCGAACGCGCATGCAGGATGTTAGTCCAGCCCCCGATAGCCACACCGAGACTGGCCGCATAATCTGCCGATCCAAATATCAAGCCGTCGGACACTGCCGCAACGTCATAAATGACACGCATGCAAGCGGGAGTTTCGACCGTGACGAGTAGTCTGATCGCCGAGTCAGAAAGATTTTGCCTTACGATATCGATTTCGGCCGCACTTTCGACCATCGCCATCACAACATAGTTGGGCTTATGGGGTAAGGCATTAACTAAAAGAATATCCTTGAGTCCTTCCGGATGGTAAATTGAATTAATCCGTAACGCAGTGCAAGCCGATACCGGACACCGGTAGAAGCCGGAGACAATTGCACGTGCCTCTGCTTTCCTTTCCTTAGCCACGCCGTCTTCCAAATCGATGACCGTCACATCGGTGTTGGTTGATTTGCAGAACTGGCTTTCATTGAGCGCGGAGCAATAAAGGAAGCTGCGCGGAGTCAGCGTCGTCATGCCGTCACCATGTTCAACAGGCCGGATGGCAGACCGCTGCGTTCGCCCTGATAGCGCAATTTTTCTTCATTGACCGAGATACAAAAATCATCCATATCGACTTGGCTCATATCGGCGCGCATCATTACGCGCAAACCCGATTTATTGCGCGCCACGATGGGGAAGAATACGGCCGAGGTATAGTAGCCGCGGCGGAAGACCGCTTGCGAAACTCGCACCGCCATGTCCGCATTATCCATCGGCACCACTCTGATCGGCAATTCGGTACCAGCATGTTGCGTAGGAATAAGCTGGTCGAAGTGGTTGATGTTGCGCTTCAGGCGTTGCTGCAGCTGAGCCAGCTCCGGAGTCCGGTGAATCTCGATCGAGGCCAGCGCTGCCCCGATGGCGGCCGGATTGAGATACTGGGAATAGGACATTGGCCCACCAAAGCGACGGAACTCCTTGATGTAATTAGCACGCTTGGAGATGAAAATACCGCCGCCGTTGGCACCGAAGGCCTTCGCTAGTGAGTACACCAAGATAGTGCGAGCAGACAGTTCTGGCATAAACGAGCGGATGTACCCTTCGCCGCGTTCGCCGTAGGCACTCAATGAATGCGAGTCATCGAAGTACAAGAACAAGCCATATTTTTCCTGCAACTCCAGCAATCGCTCTATCGGGGCCGCGCCGCCCATGCTATATGCTCCGTCAGCAATGTAGGCAACCAACGGATGGCGTTTGCACATGTCTTCGATGAAATCGACGTCATTGTGATTACAGGTCGACACCTCGGTTTCATCACCGCATACCGCCTTCACCTGATTCAGGGCAAAGTGCGCATGCTTATCGAAAATCATGAACGGGCGCTGGCCGTCGGTGAACACACCAGCGGCCAGCAACGGCAAGGATGCGACAATCCCGGCGCTGCATGAGGTGGCGGTGAAGGCGGCACAAGAGAAGTGCAAGGAGAGAGCATCTTCGAGCTCGTCGAGCTCCTTAAGGCGAATACGGATGCGCGAGGTCGGCAGATTGACGGTTCCGGTTCGCAATACATATTCGGCGCCGCGCTGCGCCAATCGTGGATCGATCTCCAGCCCCAGATAGGAGCATGAGCACATATTCATGAACTCGTGCTCGTTTTGGTCACGCATACGACTACGCGCAACATGCGTGACGCTGCGGTCGGTCAATCCTGAATCCTGAGCAAGCTGCCAAGATGGATTGCCGATGGAAATCGTGCGTTCGGTATTGATGTAGGCGTTCTTCGAATCACTCATATAGTCACACTGTCCCTGAAGTGGATGCCATGGTTTTTTTTGCTCAAGAGCATGATGACGGAAAACACAAGGCGCTTAGTATAAAAGAAGATAACTTGACAAATCTTATGAAACGCACCGTAGCTGTCCTATCAAGTCAGGCAACAGTGTTTGCTTGCGTTGCAATTTGAAGAGCTATTATTTCTCCAGCTTTTAAATTTTTTGCATCAAAAATCTGACTAGGGTTTGAAACCTCGGCCTCAGGCCGGTGAGCGACGAAGGAGCGACGCGATGGGACGGGATGCAACCCCTTCCAGAGTCTTTTCCATCGTCGCTTGCGACGATCCATTAAGTTGTTTGTGGCTTAGTGCGCAAGAGAGTTACGTGTGTTCAGCACTGGTAAAAATCATACCGTAGGATTTTTAAAATTTCAATCTGACGAGTTCAATTTTGATTATGCTTTTTAGCAATAATTGCCTATTCATGGGATTGGACAGGGGGGGGCGAGCCTGCCGCCGCCATGTATAATCAGTCTGAGTCAGGCTTCGAATCAAACATCAAAAGTCAATGACGGTTCTGGCGCGGCGTACATGGATGCCCCCCGGTTTGCCAAGTTCTCAATTATTGATTCGATTTCCCGGATGGCCTTAGCCAAAGCGGAAATGATGGCTTACTGGTGCGGTGGCAGCGGACGTAGGCTGTTACTCATGCTTGATGATGTTCTGGTTAAAGAGCAACTCTCACAATGTACTTCCTGATCATTCCTACGGTTTCAACACCGATGACGTAATTGGTGATGCAAAATATAGGCAGCGGCATGCATTTGTAAGCGCATGCAATTGGCCAAAAAAGTCGTGCAAGAAGTTCGGCCGCAGGCTAAATCGTTTTTGAAATGCTTGAACAACTTAATGGATCGTCGCAAGCGACGATGGAAAAGACTCTGGAAGGGGTTGGCATCCCCTCCCATCGCGTCGCTCCTTCGTCGCTCACCGGCCAAAAGAGGCTGTCGCAAAAGGGTTTTCAGTCTGCATCATTACCCCAGCCGCCCGTAACGTCGTTCCTGCGCGCTTTTGGCAGGAATCCAGCGGCGTTCGTGGTTAACTGAAAATGCCAGAAGTTGTGGAATTTTCAGTGTAAAAAACGACACTAGGTTCCCGCCAAAAGCACGCGGGAATGACGAGGTATACGGTGTTTCAGGTGTAAAAAAAGCGTCCATCAGGCTTTTGCGACAGCCTCTGAAGGCCGGGGTTTCAAACCCTAGTCAGATTTTTGATCAATGCCATCGTTCAATCCAATTGGATCGCTTTCCACAGAGGGACACCGGGGTTTCCTTGACATACTAAAACCTACTCGTCGATGTATTAATTTGTGGCAGTCATACTATTTAATCGTGAAAACCCATCTTGGGCGAGCTTAGATTTCCACCAAAGTAAGTATCAACTGTTTCGCCATCCAATATTAAACTTACCATCCACGAACAATCATCCTCTCTCCCAGGTACCGTTGAGTCTAAAAACTCAGCAATATTCCTTAATGCCAACATTTTTTTTGCATCCATAGTCTCAACACTAATTCGCAGATAAATGAAACTCCAATCATCTTGAATTTCGTACCAAATTGATTCTCGTTTGAATTCAGCTTGTGTTTGAATCAAAAGGAAAATTTTGTCTATTAAATTCGCTGTAATAATTTCATGAATCATTTCAATATCGCCAATTAGTTTTCGCCCAAAATACCTTAACGTCGATTTGTTCTTTCACATTCCTCTAGTTCTTTTACTGCACGATCAAGCCCCTTTTTTATGTCAGCAATTCTTGAGACATGGCCTACGTAAGTTCCTTTACCCGCAATATCTGCCCCAGGGTTGACATCATAAGCTCGGTTATACAAATCCCATTGATCTTCAGCTAAATCGCCAACTTTTCTATCATATTGTCGTCCCAAATCACGAACTTTATCCCTAAGGTATTTACATGGGTCAGGCTTAGGAAGCGTCGGCGCACAAGAACTATTTCCGCTAGCGTTTGATGGGCTATCAGTAGTAGGACTTGAGTTCCCTAGTGTGCTTGGCCATGTCGGATCGGGATCCATCGGTAAGCGTGCAGCCGCCCCACATTGCCACGTCCGTCAGGCTTATTGAGACTGTGGAAATGGTAGCAGAGAGTCGATCTGACTGTTGGGGCAGGCAGGGAGTTTTTCTAGTGTATTGGTCAGCCAGGCGAGCGGTTCCCCTAATGCCGATAACGATTTCAAGAGATTATACAAGTCCACCTATCCCCAGAATTTCGTTCAGGCTCGTTTTTTTGTTTGTGCGCGGCATATTTTCGAATTTGTCCTATTTACTTTTCTACGAATGGAAATAAAATTAATTTTATGGAATTAATTTTATTTTTAAGGCGCTATAAAATGCAAGGTTGAGAGGACTTATTTAGGGGGATGTGTAATGAAAAAACGTATTTTCCTTTTTGGTGAAACGAAATTTGCGCCATGGCTTTTTGTATCAATAATGACTGCAGTGATAACGACGGTCAACGCACAAGAAGTGATTCCTGATTTTTATCATGATCCAGGTATATCTCCTAATCGAAGTTATGTGAATCAAAATTTTAATGAGCAAATCGATCCCTTTAGTGGATCCACATATCCGGACAACAGTTTAAACTAGTGTCTGTCGAAAAGAGACGAGGCAGACCATGAGTGAAAAT
>NZ_JASJVS010000096.1:0-7450 GCF_035019605.1 Undibacterium sp. 5I2
ATTCGTCATTGCCGCGCAGGCGGCAATCCAGTGGCGCGTACGCGCCTTTTATATCTGTGCTACTCAGGCGCAGCAGGGCGTGTTAATTTCACAGAAAAAAGTGCCCTTGATCGACGCGCCCACCCTGAAGGCACTAAGGTGCCACTGGATTCTCGCCTACGCGAGAATGACGAGGCGAGAGCAAGGGGGAATGACAGCACACTTTGCGAATTTTCCGGCAAAGTGTCGGCACGACAAGGTCGCCTATGAGCTGCATGGCATCAAAAAATCAGCTTGACATGATATCATACGGAGATGATAATTGACTCAATCTAAGAAGTGGAAAGTGTCTTTCCACGACGAATTTGATCCCGAATTCGATGCTTTCTCACAAGATGTTCAAGATGAATTGCTTGCCGCTGCTGCCGCCGTGCGAGAGCTAGGGCCAGCCGCTGATCGGCCCCACGTTGGAACCTTAGACAACCCCAGGCACCCCAATATGAAAGAGCTTCGTTTCAAGGCAAACAACGGCGCGGAAATTTGGCGGGCAGCCTTTGCCTTCGATCCTGATCGTGAAGCGATCATCTTGGTGGCAGCCGATAAGCAGGGCATCGATGAAGACAAGTTCTACAAAGACCTATTAAAAAAAGCCAACAAACGTTTCGATCAGCACCTGACGGACATAAAAGCTGCCAAGACTGTCAAGCCTACGAAGGCCAAAAGCGCCAAAGGAAAGAAATAGAAGAATAGCCATGGGCAGAAACCTAGACGACATCATCAAAAACCTGACAACTGATCGCCAGGCGAAAATTGCAGCTCTTTCCCAGACAAAAGTTGAAGAGATGATCGCGCACGCCGGCACGCTTACCGACTTCCGCAAAGCTGTGGGAAAAACCCAGGCCGAGGTGGCGAAAGAGCTGGGCATCAAACAGAACGCAGTTTCGCAACTCGAAAAGCGCTCTGACACCTACGTCTCCACGCTGCGCCGATTCTTGAAATCGCTTGGGATGACGCTCGAACTGTCGGTGGTAGATAGAAACGGCACCCGTATCGACCTTCCGAATTTTCTCCCGTGGCAAGAGGCCAATTCGGCTGCCAATGATTCCGAAGCGTTCGCCGTTGTTGCCAAAGCGCCTACCCGGAAGCTCGCAGCAAAGGCAGTTTCTGTCCGCAAGGTCAGTGCCAAGGGCGCCCTTGCCAAGAGGGTAGTTGTCTCCGCCAAGGCTGCATCAGGCGCAACCAAGAAGCAAGCTACCGTCTCGCCCAAGCATGCTGGTGGCTTGCAGAAAAAATGATGTTAAAGGGGCGCGGCCAACACGTGCAGCTTCATCGCTGGCGTTGGCCGCCCTTCCTGCCTTCCCATGAAAAGCGGGTCCGGCGATCTTAATCTGCAGGAAAAGACTACGGCACTGGAAGAGACCAAACCGGCAGCATACGGCAAGTCACCTTACTGCTTGAATTCCCAATGCTTCCAATTCGCCAGCACCGCATTCGGGTATTCGGGTTTCCCGCGGCTACCGTTATACCGGCCCAAAGCCAAATACAGGTCACCCTTTTCCATATTCAGATACATGCGCAGAATAGCGCAGCCGTAGCGCAGATTGGTTTGCATGTCGAACAGCTTTTTGGCGTCACCGTCGCCGATCACGCGCGACCAAAACGGCATCACCTGCATATACCCACGCGCACCAACTACCGAAGTAGCGTATTTACGAAAGGCCGACTCGACCTGCATGAGCCCCATCACCAAGGCCGGATCGAGCCCGGCGCGGCGCGATTCATACCAAATCACGCTCAGTAATTCGATGCGGGTTTGGTAGTCCGGCAGGCGCCGCTTGAGGCGCGTCGACATTTCAGCGAGCCAGTTGAGGTAACGAATCCGCTCGTCAAAATCTTTGAATACCGGCTGGGGCGGACGCGGATCGGAAATGGCCTTGGCCAGCGCCAATCGCACCGAATCGGCCATCGCTTCTTCGATCTGATTCCCCGCCTGTGCACTGCCGGCCAGCAGCAGCGCACAGACAGCCAGCAATTGCTTAAGCAGCCGCAAGCTTGGCCTGCACAAACGTCAACATGTCGGCCACGGCGACGTTGGTCGCGGCAGCGTCACGCCGACCGATGTACTCGAGATTACCGTCTTTGAGACCGCGCTCACCGATGACGATACGATGCGGTACACCGATCAATTCCCAATCAGCGAACATGGCACCAGGACGCTCACCACGGTCATCGAGAATAACATCGACACCGGCGGCCAACAAACCGGTGTACAGGGTTTCAGCAGCTTCCTTGACCGCCTCGCTGCGATCCATGCCCAAGGGGCACAGCACCACTTCGAACGGGGCGATGGCAGTCGGCCAAATAATGCCTTTGGCATCGTAATTCTGTTCGATCGCAGCACCCAGAATACGCGTCACACCGATGCCGTAACAACCCATTTGCAGCAATTGCGGCTTGCCGTTTTCATCGAGGAAGCTGGCTTTCATGTCTTGTGAATAACGTGTACCGAGTTGAAACACATGGCCGACTTCGATACCGCGCTGTATCGCCAGCACCCCCAAGCCATCGGGCGAAGGATCACCGGCGACGACATTGCGAATATCAGCGACCAATGCTTCCGGCAAATCACGCCCCCAGTTGACACCGGTAAAATGGAAATCGGCTTGATTGGCACCGCACACGAAATCAGCCATATTCGCCACCGTACGGTCGGCTACTACCTGCACCGGTTTGACGGTATGGATAGGACCGAGGTAGCCCGGTGGCGTACCGAACCATTCGATGATTTCGGCTTCGGTAGAGAAACGATAATTGGCCAAGCCGGGAATTTTATTGGCTTTGACTTCATTGAGTTCATGGTCACCGCGCAGCAGCAGCAGCCACACTTGTTTCTTGGCTTCGTCGAAGTCTTCCGACTCCACCGTCAACACGATCGATTTCACCGTAGTTTCCAGCGGAATGGCCAGCAGCTCAGCGACTTGTTCGCACTTCGCCTTACCCGGCGTCGCCACTTGCTGCAACTGCGCTTGCGCAGCCGGACGCACGGCAGCTAAGGCGATCGCTTCGGCCGCTTCCATATTGGCAGCGTAATCGGAGCTAGGGCAATACACCAAAGCGTCTTCGCCGGTTTCAGCGATGACGTGAAATTCATGCGAACCGGAACCGCCGATGGCACCGTTATCGGCCGCCACCGCCCGGAATTGCAAGCCGAAGCGTTGGAAGATGCGGGTATAGGCGTCAAACATTAATTGATACGACTGCTTCATGGCGGCCACATCGCGATCGAAAGAATACGCATCCTTCATGGTGAACTCGCGTCCACGCATGAGACCGAAGCGCGGCCGACGTTCATCGCGGAACTTGGTTTGGATATGGTAAAAGTTCACCGGCAGTTGGCGATACGAGCGTATATCGGAACGCACGACGTCGGTAATCGCTTCTTCTGAGGTAGGCTGAATGATGTAATCGCGGCCATGGCGATCTTTGACGCGCATCAGTTCCGGCCCCATTTTGTCCCAGCGGCCGGTTTCTTGCCATAATTCGGCCGGCTGCACCACCGGCATGAGCATCTCAATCGCACCGGCGCGGTTCATTTCTTCGCGCACAATGTTTTCTACTTTTCGTATCACTCGCAAGCCCATCGGCATGTAATTGTAAATGCCGGAACCGAGCCGCTTGATCATCCCAGCGCGCATCATCAGTTGGTGGCTGACGACTTCGGCATCGGCAGGGGCTTCTTTAAGTGTAGAAATAAAAAATCGGGTAGCTCGCATGACAGTGATTCTTTTTAAATGGAAGGTTATAATCAACCCAATTTTAAAGGATTAGCTGGCGAATGCGCCCACTCTTTGCATATTTGATCAAGAAAACCCATTTTGTTCGCCCGACTGGCTGCTACCCGCTGAAAATCGGGCCGCCTTTTTGAGGTATGGCTGGTCAATTGCAAGAAGAAAGCATTCAGCCACAGAAAGTTTGTGAGGTTGCACATGCTAGATCGTGAAGGCTTTCGCCCTAACGTAGGCATAATTTTGCTTAACGCTAACAATCAAGTCTGGTGGGGAAAGCGCGTGCGCGAGCATTCGTGGCAATTTCCACAAGGCGGGATTAAATACGGCGAGTCTCCTGAACAGGCTATGTTTCGCGAGTTGGAAGAAGAAACCGGCCTGTTGCCTGAGCATGTCAAAATTATCGGCCGCACCCGTGATTGGCTCCGTTATGAGGTGCCCGATCATTTTATCAAACGTGAAATTCGTGGGCATTACCGCGGGCAAAAACAAATTTGGTTTTTATTGCGTATGACCGGTCGCGATTGCGACGTCAACCTGCGTGCCAGTAATCATCCCGAGTTCGATGCTTGGCGCTGGCATGAGTACTGGGTGCCACTTGATGTCGTCATTGAATTCAAGCGCGGCGTGTACCAACTCGCCTTACAGGAATTGTCACGCTACATACACCGGAATGATACCGTCCCCGGTCTGCGCACGCGCGTAATCCGCCCGAACAACCAAGCGGCAAGCGATGTCAGCCTGCCCCCTACCATTGACCCGGAAGAAGAGAAATAATGAAACTGTTTTCCCTCCCCTCGGCCAGCGCGACCGGTCTGCTGTGTGCCGGTTTACTGCTCGGTTTGGGCGCGCTGCTGCCGGCGCAAGCGAGTGACACTGAAGACGAAACCAGCAAGGAATGGCAAGAAGCGCCGCTGCAGTTGCCGGCCACGCCGAAACCAGACAATCTGATCGAGTTCTATCGCAGCGCCAGCCAACTGTTTGCCATCGATGGCAGCTCCATCAGCATCGCCGCCGATAACAGCATCCGTTACACCTTAGTCGCCACCAGTGGCACTGGCGTGAAAAATATCAGCTATGAAGCGATCCGCTGCGACAGCTATATCCGCAAGCTCTACGCCTTCGGTCGACCCGACGGCAGCTGGTCGCCATCGCGGCGCAATGAATGGGATCGCATTTCGACCAACGGCACCAACTTGCCACAGCACGTGCTATATACCGACTTCTTCTGCGAGGGGAACACCATCGCCGGCAAAGTACCGCTGCTGCTGCGTCGCTTTGAAGCGGCACGCTTGCGGCGCTAAGTAATTCTTAGCGTACTTACAGCAAAACCAAATTATCGCGGTGGATCAGCTCCGGCTCTTCGACAAAACCGAGAATCGCCGCGATCTCGCCCGAGGGCTTGCGCATGATGCGGCGCGCATCGGTGCTGGAATAATTCGACAAGCCACGCGCTACCGGGCGCTCGTTTTTATCCAGACAGGTCACTACCGCGCCGCGGCTGAATTGGCCGCGCACTTCCGCCACCCCGACCGGCAGCAGTGATTTCCCTTCTTCGCTGAGTTTTTGCACGGCACCGTCATCAAGCACCAACTGGCCGGTGGTTTGCAAATGATCGGCCATCCATTGTTTACGCGCCGCCCGCGGTGCCATTTGTGATAGCAATTGGGTGCCGATCGCTTCGCCACTTGCCAATCGGACCAGCGCATTATCTTCACGGCCCCAGGCAATCACGGTGTGCGCACCGGAACTGGCGGCGCGCTTGGCAGCTAAAATTTTGGTCAACATACCACCACTGCCGAAGCTGGTACCGGCCCCACCGGCCATCGCTTCAAGCGCGACATCGCCGGCGCGCGCTTCGTGGATGAATTCGGCATCGGCATGACGGCGCGGATCGGCCGTATATAAGCCGCGCTGATCGGTCAGAATGATGAGGGCATCGGCTTCGAGTAAATTGGCTACCAAGGCCCCGAGCGTATCGTTATCACCGAATTTGATTTCATCGGTCACCACGGTATCATTTTCATTAATGATAGGAACGATGCCGAAACCTAGCAAGGTTCGCAAGGTCGCGCGTGCGTTGAGATAGCGTTCGCGGTCGGCCAAGTCGGCGTGTGTCAGCAGAATTTGCGCGGTACCGATTTGATGGGCTCGAAAACTGCTCTCGTAAATCTGTGCCAGCCCCATCTGACCAACGGCGGCACAGGCTTGCAATTCATGAATCGCGCTCGGGCGCTGCTCAAAACCCAAGCGCTGCCGGCCCTCAGCAATGGCACCGGAACTGACCAAGACCACTTCTTTTCCCATCACCCGCAAAGTGGCGATTTGCGCCGCCCATTTGGCAATGGCCGCCTGATCAAGCCCGCGGCCATCATTGGTGACCAGAGAAGAACCGACTTTGATAACCAGTCGCTTGGCTTGCTGGATGACAGAATGCATGAGAAGACGCCCACTTTACGAAGAAGAAATGAGCTTAAAATTATACTTTATCTTGGCGTTGCGTAAATATTCTGAATTAAATTTAGATTTTCTGGGATTTCATCAAAAATCTGACTAGGGTTTGAAACCCCGGCCTTCAGAGGCTGTCGCAAAAGGGTTTTCAGTCGGCATCATTACCCCGACTGGTGGCCACGTCATTCCTGCGCGCTGTTGGCAGGAACCTAGCGGCGTTCGTGGTTAACTACGAATGCCAAAATCATGGCATTTGCGGCGCTGAAAACGACACTGGGTTCCCGCCAAAAGCATGCGGGAATGACGAGGCTGTGGCATGCGGGAATGGCGAGGCTGCGGCATGCGGGAATGGCGCGGTGTGCGGTGTTTCAGGTATAAAAAAGTGTCCTCCAAGCTTTTACGACATTCTTAAATTTCCGCAAAAAAAAGCAGTGGCACCCAATTGGATACCACTGCTGTATCAGCCCAAGGGACGCCCCCGCCCCGGCTTAATCGACCGTCACCTGGAACAGCACCGTACCGCTGTCACCAGGTTTGACTTCACCTTGATATTCAAAACGGATGCTGCCCGTGGCGCCAACAGTCTGCGTAGCTGCACAATCAAGCAAGGCCGCCGGTGCCGGATTGGCTGGCGTTTGCTTGCGGCAGTTACTCAGGCTGGCAGGCGTGGTACCCGCCAACGCACTGACAAAGCTGGTGTAACTGGGCGTGCTGTCGGCGATACTCAAGCTCTTGATCGGCGAACTGCCCTGATTCGTGTAACTGATGCGGTATTCGAGCACATCACCGGACTTGGCTTGATTACTCACGCCGAAAGCACCGTTAGCAGTCACATTGCGCACTTCTTTTTTCAATTCCAGCGCGCTGCTCGACACCGTCGTGATATCGCGTACCTGATAGGTCGCCACCATGCTCGCGCTGGTATTGTCATACAAGAAGCGCGCCAACACCTCAGCAGTATGTTGATGACCATTGAGTGCTGAAGCGGCGATGAATTTTTTCACCACGATACAGATATTGTCACCAGCCTTGGTACTGAGCGGCGTCCCAGCAGGAAACAATACGCTCGCCGATGGCTGCACCTGACCGCTGCAAGTCGGGTCGGCATACACTTGCAGCGGCCACAGGCTGCTCTCCGACGGAATCCCGTCGCTGGTGACCAAGAAACTCAGCTTACCGCTGGTCTGCGCTTTGAAAATATGCGGATAGCTTACCGTCGTTCCCGGCAAGCCAGT
>NZ_JASJVS010000097.1:0-7349 GCF_035019605.1 Undibacterium sp. 5I2
TGTAAAAAACGTCCATCAGGCTTTTGCGACAGCCTCTGAAGGCCGGGGTTTCAAACCCTAGTCAGATTTTTGATCAATAGAAAGCAAAGCAAGGTTTTTCTTTCCGTCAACGCCAGAACTTTTCCCGACCAACGGCAAGGCTGCGCGGTGTCGACGGTCGTGTCAAATTGACGCAGCAGAGTTACGCTTGTTCCAAGTGAGCGACCGTCAATTCTTCCGATCTGTTCCCTGTTTTATGCGTCCCCCTAATACAATTATTCAGGATAATCATGCGCTTATCATTCGTCTTCAAATACTTGGTCTTTAGCGCGGTATGTAGCTTGATTGCAAGCGCGAACGTGTTTGCCGCATCGATCAGACTGCAAGCAAAGTTTGCCTATGTCGGTGGGTTCGGACCAAATGCATTTGCAACCCCAGAAGGGGCGATCGCTGCAGCGAAGCAGCACATGACTGGTGATGGCAACTTCGTTGTTACCGAGCATAGGGAGGGTTCGAATGGCGCGACTTACAATGGCTTGCCGGCCGACTACGAAATGCATCTGTTCGCCAATATTAGAGGGAAACTCGAAGATCGCGGCTGGATCCATGCGGCTTCCTCCCGTCCGCTTTGTCCTGCAGGATACGAATTGGTGCGTGACCGAGGCGCGCCACACTTTCTCTATAGCTGTTATCTCGCTTATGGTCCCGCAGAAGTCGATCTCAGCGAACATGATAATGATTGCCGGTCCGGTAGCAAGCCGCCGTTCATCGAACAGCAAGTTGGTAATCCGATCGCGATTACAGGACGCATCAAAATTGAGCGCGAACTCGACTATCAAAGCACTGGGCTTGGTGGCTTGCGCTTCGAACGTCAATATCGCAGTGATCGAAAAGCGTGGACCCACAACTATCAACATGTCGGTATCGATTTGTCGCGCACAATTGCTACGGACAAAACAGCGAGAAGCGAAGGTTTTGATGCTGGTTGCCATTGGGCCGATACAGAGTTAGGCAAAACCTGCTTCTTGCCTATGCCAAGCATGCGCTCATTTGATTTTTTTTTGCAGCGTGCGAATGGTCGCAGCGTGCGCTTCGGCGACGACAGTGGTTTGACTGCCCCAGTAGACATCAATGACCGTATCGAAGCTCGGCGTGATGCCAACGATGAGGGAATGCAATATCTGGTTTACAACGCTGAAAACGAAAGCAAGGAATTGTACGACTCTTCAGGACATTTGATTTCTATTACCGATGGGAATGGCAATCAACAAACACTGAACTATGCTGAAGATAAAACTTTGCGCAGCGTAAGCGATGCCTACGGCAAACAATTGCTGTTCGACTATGATGCATCCGGTCGCCTTATCCAAATGACTGACCCCGGTGGTGGGATCTATCGCTATGCCTATGATGAAGCGAGTTCAGTTGTATCAGGCGCAGCGGTCGGTAATCTGACGTCTGTGATTTACCCAGACGGAAAAAAACGGATTTACTGGTATAACGAGGCGGATAAAACCAATGGTAGCCACCAAGCTTACGCTTTGACCGGTATCAGTGATGAAAATGGCGCGCGCTTTGCGACTTTCACCTATACGACTTCTGGTGAAGTCAACGGTAGCGAGCATGCCGGTGGTGTTGCCAAGTATCGTCTCAGTTGTCGGCAAAACAGCTGCGATATGACCGACCCGCTCGGTGCCGTCTACACGTACCAAAGTATTAACGTGGCAGGAGTGCTAAGACCGAGCAGGCAATATCAGCCCGCTGTGGCTGGCAGCGTGCGGGCGGAAAAACAAATCACTTATGATGAAAATGCTAATCCGAAGCAAACCACGGATTTCAACGGTCGCATGACGACTTATTCCTACGACTTAAGGCGTAATTTGGAAACCAGCCGGGTTGAAGCTGCTGGTACACCCTATGCCAAGACTACTACTACTTCTTGGCATGCCGACTTCCGGTTGCCGCTACAAATCGACACAGCGTTATTGCGTACGCGTATGTCTTACGACAATAAGGGTAATCTGCTCACGCTGACTGAGCAAGCCACTACCGACTCGAGTGGGGCGCAAGGAGCTGTCGCCATTGTATCTGGCCTACCGCGCACTTGGACCTATACTTACAATGCCCGAGGGCAGTTGTTAACCGTCACCGGCCCACGTACCGATATCCGCGATGTGACCGCCTATGCTTACGATACCCAAGGCCAGCTCACGAGTGTCACGAATGCAGCCGGTCATGTCACCAGCTTCTGCGATTACGATCCGCACGGACACCTTGGTACCATCACCGATCCGAATGGCATGGTGACCAAACTGAGCTACACGCCGCGCGGCTGGTTGGCCAGCCGGGTTGTGAGCGCGGATGGTGTCACACAAACCACGTCTTACGACTACGATGGTGTCGGTCAGATGACGCAAGTCACGCTGCCTGATCACAGCCACATCCGCTATACCTACGATGACGCGCATCGATTGACGGCGCTGAGCGACAGCTTGGGCAACAGTATCACGTACACACTCGACAACATGGGGAACCGCATTACGGAAGCCGTCAACGATGCCAGTGGCCAGCTCACTCGGCAAATTACCCGTGTCTACGATACCCTCAATCACCTGCAACAAGTCACCGGAGCAGTGCAATGACACGCTCATCGGCCTACCCGCTTGCTCGAATCTATGCACGGCGCAGTCTGAGCGCCGCTCTGTTGGCAATCTGCGCTGTCGCACAAGCGCAGACCAGCTCGCCGCAAAACACCACCTACCGATATGAATACGATGTGCTCGGCAATGTCACCAAGATCACCAATCCTTTGCAATTCATAACGCAGCAATCTTACGATGTGCTCGGACGCCTGACGTCGCAGACTGATGCAAATAATCAAGTGACACAGTATGTTTATGATGGGCAAAATCGCTTGAAAAAAGTCATCGACGCCCGCCAATTGAGCACACTGTATACGCTCGACGGTCTTGGTAATCAGTTGAGCTTGAGCAGCCCCGATACCGGCATTGCCACCAACACCTTCGATGCTGCCGGCAATGTAGTGACCGCCACCGATGCCAAGGGGCAGACGACTCGCTTTACTTATGATGTGCTCAACCGTGTGACCAGTATCACCTACAGCGATGCGCAAGTGACGACGTACACCTATGATCAGGGAGCAAACGCGAAAGGGCGATTGAGTCAAATTACCGATCCTCTGGGCAGTATCACGCTTTCCTACGATGGTTTCGGTCACGTCGTGAATGAAACACGCAGCCTTAGCGTCAATGGCAGCATGTTACTCGCCGTCATTACTTACCAATATGATGCGGCCGGTCGTCTGAGTAAGCTGACTTATCCCAACGGACGCCAGATCAGCTATACGCGCGACAGCATGGAGCGCATCAGTCAAATTGATAGCACGAAAGACGATACCGCTTTGACGGTGTTGAGCCAGGTCATCTATGAGCCTTTCGGCCCGGTACAGACCTATCTCAACAGTACCGGGCAAGCTTACCGTCGCAGTCTCGATCTCGATGGCCGTATCAGCAGCTTTACCCTCAATAAGCAAGTGCAGACCATCAGCTACGACGCGGCCAGCCGTATCGTGGCGATCAATGAAGCGAATAATCCGGCACGCCAGAGTAGCTACGGGTATGACGCGCTGGATCGATTGAGTAGCTACCTCACGCCGCAAAGCAATCAAAGTTTTACCTATGATGCCGTGGGCAATCGCAATAGCAAAACCACGGGGGCGGCGAGCACGAGCTACAGCTATGGCAGTGCCAGCAATCGGCTCATGGAAGTGAGCGGCACATCCGTTATCAACGATGCCAATGGCAGCATTACCGACAATGGGAGCTCACAATTTTCCTACGATGTCCGTGCTCGCCTCACTTCGGTAACGACAAACGTAGGCACGACCAACTACCGCATTAATGCCTATGGCCAGCGCGTGCAAAAGATCAGCAGCAGTGGCAGCACTTGGTATCACTACGATCAAGCCGGTCTACTCATCAGTGAAAGTAACGGGGAATGTGATGTCGACTATGTGTATTTGGACAGTATTCCCGTTGCTGTACTGCCGTGTGACAAAGGTTTGCACGATGTCCATACCGATCACCTCAATACGCCGCGCGTGATCACCAATAGCCAAGGTGTGGAAGTCTGGCGCTGGGACAGTATGCCGTTCGGTGAATCAGCACCGAATGAAAATCCTGGTAACACAGGGGTGGCGCACGATTTTACGTTTAATCAGCGCTTTGCCGGGCAGTACTATGATCAGGAAAGTGGCTTGCATTACAACTACTATCGCGACTATGATCCGAGCACGGGGCGTTATATCACTTCTGATCCTATCGGACTAAGAGGAGGCCCAAATACCTATGCTTATGTGGGGGGAATCCATTAAGTAAAATTGATCCAACGGGGGAAATCGCCTTTTTATTACCAGCGATTCCGTATGTGGCTCCGATAGTGGTTGATGCTGCGGCCTACGGCGCTGGTGCAACGGCGGCGGCTTGGCTAGGTTATAAAACTGATAAGGCGTTGCAAGAGGCAATCGAAAGAGAAGCAAATAGACGTGAGTATAAAAATAGATGTAGTGAGCCGCCACCTCCAGGGCTTAGTCCATGTGAGCTTGCCAAATGGAATTTGAATAAAGCCCAAGCTTGCAAAGATTTAAGAAATGCCAACACCAACAGATGGTGGGGTGGCGCTGATAATGAGCAAAGTTCACAACTTGCGCAAGACTTGGATAATGCTATTCGGAATGCTAAAAATGCTGTTGACAGAATCTGTAAAAAAGAATGTCCATAATGATTATAGCTACTAATATTCTCTTAAATGAAATTGAGTCTGCTTTTCCTTTTACGGAAATGCCTCTAGATACTGATCTCTTGTTTCATAAGAAGGATTTTTTTGAATGCAATGATTTGCTAGCTGATATTGAGCAGTACAGAGGCAAAGAAATCACAGGGAATGCTATTCGCGTTATTCATCAGGAAATGTCGCATTTGTCGGCCAAAACATGGGAATGGGTTTTGCCTCACTACCTAAGATTTTGTTTCACGGCTGAGGCTGAATATAACCGAATGGAGACAGAATTTCTAATCTACAGCTTGGCACCTTCATTGGAATTTCAGGCAGAAACATGGCAACGTCTATCACTTTTAAATAAAAATCAGATTAACTGTTTAATTCACTTTTTAGAGTGGTGTTCAAATCATCAATATTGGAAAGAATATTGTCCAGACGAGATCGATAGAGGCATAAATTTTTTAAGAACCAGTAGCTTCGGCCAGTCATAACAAAGTGAGCTGTAAATTGTAGCCGTCGTCATCGCTTTATTTTTAAACGCACGATCACTTCTTCTTTTAAAAAGAAAAAGTTAATTCCTCCGGTAACCCGCTTTCTCGACCGAGGACGACACACTTTAAGCAAAGATACATTACGTGAATTAAACGCCAGTGCGACCGGAGCAGGCAATAGCATCACCAAAGTCGACCTGTATCAGGGCAGTACTTTAGTGGACACCACAAGCAGTCCTACTGCGCCGAACAGCAACACCTGCAGATCACATGGTCAAATGTGGCAGCAGGTACTTACAGCGTCACAGCCAAAGCGACAGACAACTTGGGGGCAAGCACAACCAGTACCCCAATCACCGTCGTGGTAGCAAGTGGTACAGCAAAGATTTATGATATCCAGACGGATCAAATCAACACGCCGCGGGTAATCACGGACAGCACAGGAAATGTCGTATGGAGATGGGATAGCACACCGTTTGGAGAGAGTTTACCGGATCAAAATCCGAGTCATACGGGAACATCGAACGACTTTACGTTTAACCTGAGATTTCTTGGTCATATGATCAGGAGACGGGGCTACACTATAACTATTTTAGGGATTATGATCCGGCTACGGGGCGGTATATTGAAAGTGATCCGATTGGGCTTAGTGGGGGGATTAATACTTACGGCTATGTCGAGGGCAATCCGATTTCGGGGACGGATCCTTCGGGATTGGATACATTTTTGTGCCGCCGACCACTTGATGGCTTGTATGGAATTTCAGTTGAGCCACTCTTTCACCAATTTCTGTGCACAATTGATGCAAATGGAAATACTCAGTGTGGAGGACTTTGCCCTAAGGATGGTATCTCTGGAATGTTTGGTGGGAAGGGGAAAATTGAAAAAGAGAAATCAGTTGAACCCGATCAATGTGAGGAAAAAAGAGGTCCAGATCAATGTTTTGAAAAATGTGTGAATGATCACATGGCTAGCCCGGCCCCTGATTATGATGTCGGAGCTGGGCGTCCTTGGATGTTTCCCAAAGCCGGTGCTCAGCAATGTCAAGTGTATGCGAGTTCCGTTTTAGATCAATGTGCTGCTAAGTGTCGGAAGTAGTTATATGCGTCGATTCTTCACAAAAAGAACACTAATCTTTTTATGGTTGGCGTGGTGTGCATGGTGGTTTGCCGACGGATTGTGCACATTCTTTCCCGAGTGTGTTGGACTAGTAAGAACCGTCCACGTTGGAGAGCGCGGAATGGCTGACATGCTCGTTTTGATGTTGAGTGGTTTTCCTACTGGCACTTATGTGGCGATTGCATTAGGGCACTTTGTAGTCGGAGAGAATAACCTCATTCATGGGTTCGTCGCTTATATATTGCAATCAATTGCTGTCATAGCTATCGGCTACTTTCAATGGTTTGTATTATTGCCGTGGTTATGGCGCAAGTGGAAATCAACGAGGGTACAGTGGTGAGCCTCACGGCCAGTCCGACCAATGCTGTCGCACCAGCGACGATACTGCTCAATGCAACCGCCAGTGATCCGGATGGCAGCGTTGCCAAAGTTGACTTCTACAATGGCAGCAACCTCATTACCAGCATTGCTCAGGCACCCTACAGCACTCCATGGTCAAATGTAGCGGCAGGTACCTACAGCGTTACAGCCAAAGCGACAGATAACTTAGGTGCCAGCACAACCAGCATCCCCATCACCGTCACAGTAGCCAGCGGCACAGCAAAGATCGATAATATTCAGACGGACTAGATTAATACGCCAACGGTGATCACGGACAGTACAGGCAATGTGGTCTGGAGATGGGATACAACGCCGTTTGGAGAGAGCGGTATCTGTCAAGATAGTTGGTAAGATTTGAGGTTAAGCCGCTGCCAGTTCCTTATTCATTTTTTGGACTTCCTCACGATCAGGATTGAGACTGACCTGATCAACCCAAGTCCAGTTTCGCGTATCACCTCGCCAGCGTTCCGGTCGCTTTGCACGGGCGATTTCATAGGCCGCCTTGCGCTGTGCCAGAATCACTTGATCACGTCCCTGATGGCGTTCTGCTGGCGTCACGAACTGAATGCCACTATGCCG
>NZ_JASJVS010000098.1:0-7145 GCF_035019605.1 Undibacterium sp. 5I2
ACGAGGTATGCGGTGTTTCAGGTGTAAAAAACGTCCATCAGGCTTTTGCGACAGCCTCTGAAGGCCGGGGTTTCAAATCCTAGTCAGATTTTTGATGAAAAAAACCGCGCGGCAATTTTGCGGCGCGGTCGTTTGATCAAACTAATTCAAGCTGATTAATTCCAAAATTTCCACCAAACCTTGTTCTGTTTCTGTGTGCCGTTGACGAAAGCGCTTTGCGGAAAGTTTTTCGTGAACACGCGATTGGCATCGTCACGCAGTTCTATCATACCCATGGCATCATAGGATTTGACCAGAATATACAGCGCTTCTTCGGTCGACGGTGCATTCGGATACTCGGTAATCGCCGATTGCGCACGGTTGGCCGCGGCCAGATAGGCACCGCGCCGCAGGTAGTAACGTGCAACGTGAACATCGTATTGCGCCAAAGCATTGACAAGGTACTTCATCCGCGCGATCGCATCTGGCGTATACTTACTGTCTGGGAATTGGGTAGCGAGTTGCTTAAATGCATCAAATGAATCGCGCGAGGCTTTCGGATCGCGTTCGGTAATATCTTGATTTGCCAAGAAATTCATCAGACCAAGTTGGTCATTGAAACTGATCAGCCCACGCAGGTAATACATGTAATCGACATTGGCATGATTCGGGTGCAGTTTGAGAAAACGTTCGACTGCCGCCAAAGCCTGCGCCTGATCACCCTGTTTATAGTAAGCGTAAGCGGTATCCATTTGTGCTTGCTGGGCATAAGTACCGAACGGGAAGCGTGATTCCAGCTTTTCGAAGTACTGAATGGCCTTTTCATACCCGCCATTTGACATTTCGTCTTTTGCTTCAGCGTATAATTTTGATGCTGACCAGGTTTTGGTCTCGTCAGCCTTATCGCTAAAAACGCCACAGCCGCCTAAGGATAAGGAGGTGGCGAGTGCCAAAACCAGTAATTTCAGAGATTTAATGTGCATAAATTTGTGCGTGAGCATGAGAACAATTTACGGATTATAGCCGATGACAAAAAATGTGAAGCCTACTACAACAATGATTTTGTCAGATTCTGACCTTGACACCGACCTCGAATTGGTGAATGAAGCAGCAGAAGCGGATGAGGATTTTTCTTCCGTAGTCGAAAACATCGAATTAAAACTGACGCCGGTATGCTGTGGTGAACGCTTGGACAAGACCATTTCCAAGCTGGTTCCGCAGTATTCACGCAGTCGCATACAGCAATGGATAGAAGAAGGGCATGTCACGGTCGATGGCAAGCCGGGTCGGACCAAGATGACGGTGCTCGGTGACGAGCATATCGTGATCGTGCCACAACCGGCACCGGACGAAGGCGCGTATGCGCCGGAAAATATCGCCCTTGAGGTGGTGTATGAGGATGAGGCACTGATCGTCATCAATAAACCGGCCGGCATGGTGGTGCATCCGGCGGCCGGCAATTGGTCCGGCACCTTGCTCAATGGCTTGTTGTATCGCTGGCCGGTCTTGCTCGGCGTACCACGCGCCGGCATCGTCCACCGACTCGATAAAGATACTTCCGGCTTGATGGTGGTGGCCAAGACCTTGATCGCCCATACCGATTTGGTCCGTCAGTTGCAGGATCGCAGCGTCAGGCGCGAATACTACGCACTGGTTTGGGGTACGCCGAATTTGTCCGGTACCATTGATGCGCCGATGGCCAGGCATCCGCGCGACCGCATTAAAATGGCAGTGTCGAGCAGCATGTTGGCGAAACCGGCCATTACTCATTTTCAACGACTAGGTAGCGGCTTGCTGGAAAAATTTCCAGTCAGCCTGGTGGCTTGCCAACTTGAAACTGGACGTACGCACCAAATCCGCGTGCATATGCAGTCGTTGAAATTTGCCTTAGTCGGTGATCCTCTGTATGGCAAGCAACATCTGGCACGCTTTTTCCCGCGTCAGGCTTTGCAAGCACGCAAACTTGGTTTGATTCACCCGGTCAGTGGCGAGCATATCGAGTGGCAAGTGGAAGTCGCGAGCGATTTCGCTGAATTGCTCAGCAGCGCTGGTATCACGCTGTAATGGTGGCGCTGCAGTCTGCTTGGCATGGCTTGCAGCCAGATTGGCCATTGCCACCGCGCATTAAGGCCGTCAGCACACAGCGGGCTGGCGGGCTCAGTGGCGGCCCCTATGGCGCGCTCGATGGCGCTGGCGGTCTCAATCTGGGCGACCATGTCGGTGATGCGCCGGCCGCGGTACAGGCGAATCGACGTCTGCTCGCGGCGGCAATTGGTGCCGAGCCTGTATTTTTATCCCAAGTTCATGGAATTCGCGTTGTGCCAGCTGAAAATTTGCTGCCTGGCGAGTCTGCCGATGCGGTGTTTTCTGCTACTCCCGGCGTAGTCTGTGCGGTCTTGACGGCCGATTGCCTGCCCGTATTGTTTTGCGACAAGGCTGGAGTAGTGGTTGCTGCCGCGCATGCAGGTTGGCGTGGTTTGGTGGCTGGTGTCTTGGAGCAAACGGTGGCACACATGCGTGCTGCCGGTGCTGCTGACATCAGCGCGTGGTTGGGGCCGGCAATCGGCCCGCAACAGTTTGAGGTAGGTCAAGAAGTTGTTGATTTATTTACACTTCGACACCCGAATACTTTACAGTATTTCGAGAAAAAATCAGTGGATACCACGCAATTTGCTGCGCCGCATAAATATCTGGCCGATATTTATGGTTTGGCACGTTTGATACTTAAGCAAGTCGGGGTGGACCAGGTGTGTGGTGGTGAGCATTGCACCGTTACTGAAGCAGCGCGATTTTATTCTTATCGCCGTGATGGTGTGACGGGACGCATGGCCAGTTTGATTTGGCTGGAATAATTCCTGTCAAGCTTGATCGGTGTAGGAATTTTCTGATTTTTCTTCAATAACTTGTTTTTGTTGCACTGCAACTTCACTTTCGCCACGCCGGTGCTTGCGCAGTGTGCTGCCCATCAGGTATAAAACTATTGTTAATGGGAAAACACAATACATGAGGAAAGTCATGCAGCCGGCGACGACCGATGGTTCTGTAATGGCCATGAGTAAAACGACGTAAACCCAGGCGATGGCGACAATGTACATGAGAGCAAGTTTTGGAGTGAATCGGAAATCAGTAGCTTAACCGGGCAGTTTTGAAGGGGAAATGTTATCAGCCATATATACAGCCGCAAGCTTGGTATGAATCCGCAACAATACGCGAAAATCAGGAGACACGCATGAAGACTTTCGATCCTCAAGCTATGTACTCCGAATGGATGTCACAGCTCGTCACACAAAATCCTTGGCAAACATGGATGAAACCGCCGGCCGCCGTCAGCCAAGCTCCGGTGCTCGATTTACTCAAAGAAGCCGGGGCCACTATCGATCAGGCCGCCTTAACGCAGCTGCAAAATGATTATATGCGCGAATTTGCCCAGCTCTGGCAAGACTTTGCGAGCTCTAAATTGCCAGACTTGCGCGACAAGCGCTTTGCTTCACCCGGTTGGCATAACCATGCCATGCACTCTTACAGCGCCGCCTCGTATTTGCTCAATGCGCGCTTTTTAATGGCTTTGGCCGAGAGTGTGCAAGCGCCGGCGAAAACAAAACAAAAAATATTTTTTGCGGTGCAGCAAATCATTGATGCCATGTCGCCGGCCAATTTTTTGGTCACGAACCCGGATGCGCAAACCAAGCTGATAGAAACCAAGGGGGAGAGTCTGGCCAAAGGCATCACGCAGATGTTGGCGGATATGCAAAAAGGCCGCATCAGCCAGACCGATGAATCGGCTTTCGAAGTAGGCCAGAATGTCGCCACCACCGCCGGTACGGTGGTATTCGAAAACCGCTTGTTCCAGTTGATTCAGTATCAGCCGCTGACCAAGACCGTACATCAGCGTCCTTTATTGATGGTACCACCATGCATTAATAAATTTTACATCCTCGATTTGCAGCCGGAAAACTCCTTGGTTCGCTATGCGGTCGAGCAGGGAAACACGGTTTTCTTGGTGTCTTGGGCCAATCCCGATGACAGCCTGGCGCAGGTGACCTGGGATGATTATGTCGAGGAGGGCGCAATCAAGGCCATCGAGGTCGCGCGTGCCATCAGCGGTGTCGAACAAATCAATGCCTTCGGTTTTTGCGTAGGCGGCACCATTATTTCGACCGCACTCGCCGTTTTGGCTGCGCGCTCGGTACACCCGGTCAGCAGCCTGAGCTTACTCACTTCTTTGCTCGATTTTTCCAATACCGGCATCCTTGATGTGTTCGTCGATGAAATGCAGGTCGGTTTGCGCGAAAAGAGCATAGGCAAGGGTGGTTTGTTAGCCGGTCGTGAATTGGCCAGCACGTTTTCCAGCTTGCGCGCCAATGATTTGGTCTGGAATTATGTGCAAGCGAATTACCTGCGTGGTGAAGCGCCACCGCCTTTCGATTTACTGTATTGGAATGCCGACAGCACGAATTTGCCGGGACCGATGTTTTGCTGGTATCTGCGCAATACCTATTTGGAAAACAAGCTGCGCGAGCCGGGTGCCTTGACGGTTGCCGGTAGTCCGGTGGACCTCGGTCGTATCGCGGCACCGGTATTTATTTACGGTTCGCGCGAAGACCACATCGTGCCGTGGGAAGCGGCCTTCGCCTCGACCCGTTTGCTCAATCCGCAAGCAGCGAAAAACAACCGTTTCATACTTGGTGCTTCGGGCCATATTGCCGGCGTGGTGAACCCGCCAGCTAAGAAAAAACGGAGTTACTGGCACAATGATGAGGCAGTCGCCACGCCCGCTGATTGGCTTGCCGGGGCCACCGAAGTGGCGGGCAGTTGGTGGCCGCTGTGGTCAGAATTTCTGGCCGAGCATGGTGGCGCCATGCGCAAAGCGCCGACTAAGCCGGGCAGTGCTGCGTATCCGGCCATCGAGCCAGCGCCGGGGCGCTATGTCAAAGTTCGCGCCGAGTAAGCTCGCTTCTCTCGGCAAGTAAGACAGGCATGCTGCGGCGTTGCATGGCGTGGCGTGTCGGGTTCATGAGTAGTGTAAAGATTGACCATTCAACAGGAGATCAAATATGGCAAAACGAGTTGCGTATGTAACTGGCGGTATGGGTGGAATCGGGACTCCGATTTGCAGACGTCTGTGTAAAGAAGGCTATACCGTGGTGGCAGGTTGTGGCCCGAATTCTCCTCGTAGAGAAAAATGGTTGGCAGATATGCGTGCAGAAGGCTGGGATATCCATGCTTCTGAAGGTAATGTTTCAGATTGGGAATCGACCCGTTTGGCGTTTGAAAAAGTACGCGCAGAAATCGGCGAAGTCGATGTCTTGGTCAATAACGCCGGCATTACGCGTGATGGCCAATTCCGTAAGATGAGCAAGGCAGATTGGGATGCCGTCATGGATACCAATCTCAATTCGCTTTTTAATGTCACCAAACAAGTCATCGAAGGCATGGTTGATCGTGGCTGGGGCCGTATTATCAATATTTCCTCGGTCAATGGTCAGAAGGGACAATTCGGTCAAACCAATTATTCCACTGCCAAAGCCGGTATCCATGGCTTCTCGATGGCCTTGGCTCAAGAAGTCGCCACCAAGGGGGTCACCGTCAATACGGTCTCGCCTGGCTATGTCGGCACCGACATGGTGAAAGCGATTCGTCCGGATGTGTTGGAGAAAATTGTCAGCGGTATCCCGGTCAAGCGTCTTGCCGAGCCGGAGGAAATTGCCTCCATCGTCGCTTGGATAGCTTCAAATGAAGGTGGTTATGCGACCGGATCGGATTTTTCGATCAACGGTGGCTTGCATATGGGTTAAGTTGTGTTTCGGCACGCAAACACGCAGCTTTCGTCTGCGAAAGCGCTTTGCGCGTGATTGTGTGCCGATTTTTTGCCGCAATACGGTAGAATAGTCCCATCGGCAGTGTACGTCGCCAAGTCGGCGTGCCTATGCAGGTGCAAAAAAACCAAAAAAAAATGGGGACAATCAGCTTATCGCATTTTGCTTTTAAATGCGCGAGTTTGCTTGCTTGAGTCCGGCTTCCGATCGAAGCGGGATGTGGATTCGTTAATTGAGATTGCAATGAACAGCGCCAAAAAAACAATACAGCATCTGATCAAGAAATACCCGAATCGTCGCTTGTACGATACCCAGACCAGCAGCTATATCACGCTCGTTGATGTCAAACAATTCGTGCTCGAAAATGATGATTTTGCGGTGATCGATGCCAAAAGCGGCGAAGATCTGACACGCAGTATCTTGTTGCAAATCATTTTGGAAGAAGAAGCCGGCGGCTCACCGATGTTTTCCAGCGTCGTGCTGTCGCAAATCATTCGTTATTATGGCCATGCCATGCAAGGAATGATGGGCAATTATCTGGAAAAAAATGTGCAGGCTTTCATCGATATTCAAACCAAATTGTCGGAAAATTCCAAAGGCATTTACGAAGGTAAGCCCTTCAGCCCGGAAATGTGGACGCAGTTCATGAATGTGCAAGGGCCGATGATGCAGGGCATGATGGGCAATTACATCGATCAAAGCAAAAGCTTGTTCGTGCAAATGCAAGAACAAATGCAAAGTCAGACCAAAAACATGTTCAATACCTTCCCGTTTAATCCGGAAGATGTGAATAAAAAATAAAGCCAGTACGGATGCAAAAGGTACAACAGTGGATACGCTTTGTACCTTTTTACTCACTCTTTATGTGCACTACTGAAATACGCCGCCAAGAAACTGCCGTTATGCCGAAAGTGGCGGTCATCTCGCTCGCTTGCCCGTAAGAGCCTTCAGGTAAAAAGAAAGCCCATCAAATGATGGGCTTTTTGCTTGGGTGACAACTGAATGGATCGTCGCAAGCGACGCTGGAAAAGACTCTGGAAGGGGTTTGCCTCCCTTCCCATCGGGTCGCTCCTTCCTCGCTCACCGGCCTGTAGGCCGGTGTTTCAAACCCTAGTCAGATTTTTGATGAAGATCTATCATGTAGCAGCTTCCTCTTTGGACTCTTTACTTATTGCGTCCAAGGCAGCTCTGGATAGAAAGCCACTTCTTGTTTCGTGGCGTTTTTCTACATAAGTATCGATCTTGCTAAGAACAAAGCGGGGAATGCTGATGTTTATAGTGGATCCACATATCCGGACAACAGTTTAAACTAGTGTCTGTCGAAAAGAGACGAGGCAGACCATGAGTGAA
>NZ_JASJVS010000099.1:0-7054 GCF_035019605.1 Undibacterium sp. 5I2
TTCAGGAAACGCATGAAAACCAACTACTGATAAGACTGCAATTGCACGCAGGCCATCAACATCGGCTCGATATTTTGGATGTACAGGACTAGTTTGTATCACTGAAAAATACTCTGATTTTAAGTTAAGTTACTATCGGATTAGGACATATGAAAACGACGATTACAAGCTATCGACAAGACAAACGCCTCACGGTATATTCAAAAAATTTGCTTACAGGATATTCTTATATAAATTCAACATTAAAGTCACTGAAATATCTTCGGTAAATTCACTGAGAAACCTAGTCCGAGCACCAGTGGAGAATTTTTCCGAATCAATTTTTGACCACAGAATTCTATTGCATGCCTCAGCAAGCTTTATTTCATCACCAACAGGCACATTTAAGCCGCTCACCTCGTGCTGATTTACCCACGGCACTCCCGACCCCGGTATGTTGGACGCTACAATTGGCAGACTGTAAGCCATCGCCTCCAGCAACACTACCCCAAAGGCTTCGGAGCGCTCAATTGAAGGTAGACAAAACAGATCAGCCCTTCGATACAGTTCAGCGAGTGCATTGTCTTCCAGGCGACCGGTCAAAAATACTTTTCCGTTTAACTTAAGATCTGAAATAAGTTTTTCCAACGATTGATACAACTCACCGCTTCCAACGATTACAACAGCCGAGTCATCGCTAAGCTTTTCCGCTGCTTTAATCAGGACCTCAAACCCTTTATATGGGACCAGCCGCCCCACTGCTAAAACAAGTTTCTTTCCTGTTAATTTTTCGTTCAAATCATCCGACAGAAATGTGCTGCCAGATAGTAAGCTTCCGGTTCCACTTGTATCTGCTATTCCGATTGGAATGATATTTACTTTTTCGGAGAATCGCTTAAGAATCGGGGAGGCATCTGCATAAATCGGTGATGTAGCGACAATACAATCAGCTCTCTTTAATAACGCCGTTTCAAGGGGTCGCAAAATCGAACCGAGTATCCCTTTTCCGATTACATCGCTATGCCAATGAACGACCAACTTTGGCTTTTTTCCTAAAAAAAGAGAACCCAATGCGCCTAACATATTCGGGACATGTATATGAACAATATCCGCTGAGCGTCCCTCGGAGATACACCTCCAAAGATATTTTAAGCCTATAGGCTGAGACGCGATCGTTCTCCAAATAGGCGCACGAACAACATTGACGCCATCAATCACTTGCTTCAGTTTTGCAGGTGTCTTTTCAAAGCAAACGACAGTAAGTTGGTGCCCCGCCTTTACAAAACCAGATGCAAGGCTTTCGGTGACACTTTCAATGCCGCCGGAATCCGGGCGATAATACTTCCCTATATGGACAATTTTCATCATAGCTGCTTCCCAGTCTTAGCGAAGTACTTACGCGAGACATGCCCCTTTAAAGATCGCCACCAAACAGATATTGGCCAAGCAGCCCACCATCTCAATGGAACCGATCCATAGTATTTTTTCACTATGGCCATTGATTCGCTATAGTGCTGATGCCGTTTTGTATTGGTTTTAGTTTCTTCGTGATCTCGATTTATAGCAACATCGACCTCAATGTAACGAAAGGGGCCGATACGCTCAGACAGGCGCCACCATAAATCGTAATCCATCGACATCCCCAGTGTCTCGTCCGCTCCATCAACTCGTTCCCATGCATCCCTCCGCATCAAAGTGCCAGGCTGGGAAATAATGCATCTAGAAGCCAATCTGACTCTACTGAACGGCTCAGTCTTAATACGTTCTAACTTTTTTAAATTTTTATCTGTATTCCAGACCCGTCCATAAACAACAGGAGAGTCCGGAGCACTGGTAAATGCAGCTAGCAATGCATTCAAACCACCCTCAAGATAGACATCGTCGCTATTGAGCCATGCGACATATGGGGCGCTTCCTTTCGCTATACATTCATTAATTGCAGCAGTTTGCCCATTATCTGGTGCACTGCGCCAGCCAGCCAATTTGTGTTCCCACTTTTTAATCACCTCCACAGAGTTATCCGTAGAGCCGCCGTCCGCAACATATACCTCAACAGGAATATTTTGAGAAAATATTGATGCGAGCGCATCGTCAATAAACTGACCCTGATTAAATGAAGGAACGGCAATAGTAATTACTGGTTTAATGTTTGTCATTTGTAGCTACAGGTGTTTTTTTTAAGGTTATGGTTTTCAATAGCATTGAAAAAATTAATAATATTTGCAAGTTATAACCAATATTGAACAAAAACGGGCGCTGCGCAATCAGCGCTAGTATGGCAAGTGATGTCAACATCCAAAATCTATTCAACTTCAAGGCACTAATAACTATGAGCGATACAATAATGAAAAAAATTAAATAATATGCTGAAGCGGCCATAATTCCGTAATAAGCTGCTGGAAAAGCAGGATTTTCTCCGAATCCACCGTATATATCAAAACATGAAGATATATCCCAGTTGCAGATACCTCCCATCCCATACGGATGTTCAACAACTAAATCGAACGCACGCTCAAACAGCTTACTTCTGTTGTCGCCAGCCAATGCCCCGTCAACCACAGTAAATCTATCGATTATTTGAGAAACTCCGCTCGATAAGTACAAAAGATAATCAATGCCTGAGATTGCACAAGCTGGAATAAACAAGAGTTTTGATTTACGTGCCGCAAACACAATCAAGCAACAAACTAAAATATGTGCGATCGAAAAAGTGATTAAACCACCAATTATCAAGAACCAATCTATCCCCCGCAATTTCCGATAGACCATTAAATTAATCAGTAATATTGTGTCTATCGCAAACGTATATGCACCGGGCTCATCAAAAATAAAACTGGGACGGATGATATGACCGCCGCCAATAGGAAAATTTGAATTAGAAAAAGTTGATAGAAACAGCAAGAGCTCTCGGCCATCCGGGTTAATCAGGCGAAATAGGTCAGCACCGCCAGCGAGGGCATAAAGAAACCCGATGATAGCCAGTGCAAGTGACAGCCCCATGAACTTAGTAGCAAAGTCGAGTGCTTGGGGATGTTTTCGCAAATCTATTAAAAATACTAAAGGTATTAGTGCGCATGTCATTAAAATACGCGTGACCACCTCGGCATTGAGTTCAAAAATCATGCCTAAAAGCGAAATTCCAAATACAAGTATAGTGAAGAGAAAATAGCTTCTAGGCAATGTCTCTTTTTGCAAAAATGTTAAGCAAACGAGCGCTAAACAAGTCACCAAAAATGCATACGGATTAGACATTTGAGAAGATGAAATTAATGCCATAACCAAAAAAAACGTGTACCCCATTTTATTTGGCGCATCTATTTTCATCACATCAGTTACGCCTTTCTTGTGCAATCTAATTCCAATGTATGGTTAATTATGTTTAAGTATGTCAATGCAAATTCATGCTGACGTTTCTTGTAATCTCGTACAAGCAATTTCTCGTCTAAAGGAATCGCTTTTTCTTGAAAAATTTCTACCATTAACTGTGCTAATTGATCAGCATTATCAGGAGAGAAAAATTTTCCAAAAGTGGGCGCTTGCTCTTTATGAACCGCTAAATCGGATAAAAGTAATCGTTTGTTTAATGTTTTAGCCTCTTCCACAGTCGTGCTCCAACCTTCAAACCGTGATGGGTTCAAAACTGCCAATGCATGCACCATCATCGATTGAGCATGCTGAAAGGGTATAACTCCTAACACTTTAAAATTAGTGGAAACGCCAGCCTCTTCACAGGCATGCATCAATTCACTGAAATAATTTGGCCTTCTGAGGTCTTTCGTCTGTCCTGTGCATACTACCGTGACATTGACACCTTGCTTCTTTAATATGGCAAGAGCGTCAATAACAATTTTGTGATTTTTATGTGTCCAAAATTGATTCGGGAGATAAAGATATTTTTCCGGTAAATCATAAGTATTCATCAAATGATCTAGCGAGACTATTTTACTAAAATCAATTGGGTTCGATACAAATCTTAATACATGCTTATCTACCTTCGATTTCGGATAAAAATCCATTAAATCTTTTAAGGCGTCAGCGCTACTGACAATTACCCCATCACATTGTTCGCAAGAAGTCATGTAACGTCGCTTCACCCATCGAAGTTGTGATTCAGTCCAGTGTTCTGGCAGATGCATAAACTGAAAATCAAACAGCCAAGGTAAAGTTTTGATCCCAGGCTTGTTACCTAAATAGCCGGAGTGAGAAAGTAAGTCAATTTTCTTCTGGAGCAAAAATCGCGCCAAAATTGGATCTGAATCAAAACCACGAAGAGTGAACTGACGTAACAGCCAAGCTGGGTTCATCCGATCCAAAATACTGGTTCTGATTACTTCCAGAAACGGAAACTCTTCAGGTAAAGTTGTCTCAGTCTTATTTCCGGTAATAAACACGAACTGAATTTTACTTATGTCTTGTAATTGTAAGCTCTCAAACAAACTGGCAAAATAGTTCCTCCCACCGAACCAATCTTTGTCGTTGAAAGTGTATGCAATAGCAACTTTTAATTTCATTTTCACTTTCGTTGTTTGTGCCAATTAACGTACTGCATTAAGCCGTCAGTCAGATTTGTTTGAGGTACCCAGTTTAATTTTTCTCGCGCGTTTTTACAGTTTGCAGTCAATTGTTTTGGGTTTCCTTCATGCGCAATGCCATCGAATTGCAAAGGTGCTTCTAATTTCGATAATTCTGCAAGAGTAAGAAGAACTTTTTTTGTAGTAGATTTAGCATTTCCACCGTTATAAATTTCATATATATCTTGTTTTGCAATGGCTGCCGAACACAAAAGTTCCGCGGCATCAGAAACGTGAATCCAATCACGAAGCTCGTCACCAGTGCCAAAAAAATGCGTCTGCCCTTTCTCAAATTTATTCAAAGCGTCCCATAAAAGTTGTTTTTGCAAACCATCTCCGTAGACAGAAAATAAACGGACAATACTTATTTTTGTGGAAAAAAATTGGCTATACATTTCACACAATTTTTCGGCTGCCACTTTGTGAAAACCGTATGGAGAAATAGGGTTTAATGAAAACGATTCTGACAAGTCAACTGGACCATGGTCGCCATATACTGCGGCACTTGATGCCATAACCAATCTAGTATTACTTGAGCAGTATTTTCTTACAAATTCCAATACCATCGATGTACTACAAACTGTGCGCTCAAAATCTTTGCAGGGTAATTCATAAGATGCTTGAACTGAACCTCCGCCTGCGCAATGCACAATAATTTCAGGTGATATTCCATTTGTCAATAACTTTAGGTTATCAAGTGAAACGTCACCTTCGTTCCATTTAACGATACCCCACTTTAAATAGTCAGACTCGGTCCAATTTCCGTGGCCAAGTCCAAAAACTTGCCAGCCTTGCTCCGACAATCGTCTACAAACATAACGGCCAATAAACCCAGCGGCACCAGTAACTACAGCAAGACGTTCGTTTAAAACTAAGTTTCCAGATTCCATATATTTAAGTGGCATTAAATTTAAGTGAGTTTATGAACGTCACTAAAGACGGTAAGTTACTAATGTGATCTTGCAATGATTTTTCTAAAATAATAGGATCGTCGCTTACCGAACACCATTCCTTAGTATGCCAATTAAATAATTTTCGAATCTGAGATGGTGAACCAGCAACTAAACTCAGCGGTGGCACTACCCCACGAACTAAACTGCTAGCGGCAATAACAGCACCAAACCCTATGTGAACATCACCCACTAAAGTGGAACCAGTTCCAACCCAACAGTTCGGTTCTAATACAATTTCTCCGTAACTAACAACTTTTGCCTTGGCATAAGGAACCTGAGGGTCAGAGTAGACGTGACCAGCTCCCAAAAATCTGCAGGAAGCTCCGATCAAACTATCGTGCCCTAGAGATATTAACTTGCCGGCAGAAAAGTAACAATTTTGACCAATAAAAACTCGGCTATCTATTTTAATTTGCGTAGCATTAGATAATCCATTTATATGAAGCAAAGTACCCCGGTGAATTTGCACGTCTTTGCCAATAGCCACTCGTGACCATTCATTTGAACTAACACTAAAGGCAACATATCCTCTCATTGCGCCGACAGCATAACGTCCAAATAAATCTGAAAATTTTCTAATTTTTCTTAATTTATTGATTTTCATTCTACAAATCAACGGTACTTTTTGCTTCCAACTCATCAACATAGTCCTTCTTGTTATTCGCTTGCGATACCGATTTGAATGGAGCTAACCCCTCCAACAACGGTATATGCGGGAACGTCTTTAGTTACAATTGCCCCTGCCGCCACAATTGCGCCTTTACCAATATGAACGCCTCGCATTATAAAAGCCCCAGCACCAATCCAAGCGTCATCATCAACTACGACTTCACTACCAGAAACATTTCCAATAGAAGGTATATTTTCGATCGTTGCTTTTTTAAAATGCAGGTGTCGCTCGGAAGCGCTAGAGCTATGTGATGGAGAATCGAAAATGTTAACTCCATGAGAAATGAGTACTCTGTTCCCAATGCTAATATTTTCACCGGACCAGATGCGTGTATCTGGTCCAATGAAGCAGTAATCACCAATAGATATTTTTCCACCGTCGCAGTAAACCATTAGTTCACCACAGACAACCGTATTTTTACCAACGAGAATTGAAGGAGAAATACTACCGTTACTAATTACTCGACTAGTTCGGTGAAAAATAGTTGTAATATCTGCCACGCAGTGATTACGCATTTTTCGCTGGTGGAAAGCTAAAAATAATTTTCTGGCAAAATCTAAAATAATTCTCATAAAACTTCCTTCTAAGCATCAACCAATTTACTGAAAATTTAACTTTCGTTTTATGTAGAGGAAACACGGAACGAGTGAAAAACATGAGAAGCAGAACGCGGAAACTATAGGAACCGCAACAAAGCCAAATTTTGGTATCAAAAATATTTTTAGGCTGAAGGAGATTACGGCAGTAACTGCGCCAGTCCACATTACTATTTGATTTGCTTTACTTGCAAACATAAATACAGAAATAGCCCCTCCAACTGCCTCGACTATCCTCCAAAGCGCCATACAAATTCCAAGCGCAAGTGGTGCAGATAAATGGCC
>NZ_JASJVS010000100.1:0-6839 GCF_035019605.1 Undibacterium sp. 5I2
AATTTGGTTGGAGGGGTCGCATTTGTTTCAAATTTTGTACTTTGGAAAGATGCTGGCTACTTTGATATTTTGTCTGATACGAAACCGTTACTACATCTTTGGTCGCTCGCTATTGAAGAGCAATTTTATATTTTTTGGCCGTTCATTTTGTGGATCGCAAGTAGGAAGAAAATTAACCTCTTCTATATTTGTATCGCCGTCGGTATTTTATCGTTTACTTTAAATATTGTAGAAATTGGTAGAGACCCCACGGGAACTTTTTACTCGCCATTAACGAGATTCTGGGAGCTATTGGTTGGTTCCGCCTTAGCAATAATTTATTTAAGTAAAAGGTCAAAAAATAAAATTATCGGTATCGACGCCGATTCCGTACTGTCCTGTATCGGGGCTTGCTTAATATTATGCGGTCTGGTTTTAACTACAAAAGAGAACGCATTTCCAGGTTATTGGGCATTATTTCCTACAATCGGTGCTGCATTATTAATTTACTCTTCCAGTGAAACTTGGTTCAATCAAAAGGTTTTATCCAATAAATTTTTGGTTTGGTTTGGTTTAATTAGTTTCCCTTTATATTTGTGGCATTGGCCGATACTTTCTTTTTTAAGAGTAATTTTAGGAGCAGTGCCCTCTTTGGAAATGAGAATTGCTGCGGTTGTTGCCTCTATAATTCTGGCATGGGCGACGCTGCATGTCGTCGAAAAGCCAATAAGATTTAGTCAGTGGGGGAAAACGGCAACATTTGCGTTAGTGTTGATGATGATTTCTCTTGGTTCACTAAGCGGCTATTCTTATGTAAAAGAACGAAATTTAGCTGTTTTGTCTCACGGTAATGGCTTAAATCGGACTTTTACACGCTTGAATCCACTTTCGTTGAGTGGTGCAGATAATGGTGACTTGGGATTTAGCGTAAATGATTGAGGCGTCACTAACATGCAAGACAAACAGTTATTCGGAAACTGTCAGCAAGACTCCAGAGGCAAGGCCCGTTTTGCATTGATGGGGGATAGCAAAGCTGCTGCTCTTTTTCCCGGATTAGTTCGGACCTCACTCGATAGTGGACGGTGGTTATTCATTGGTGGGAATGGCGCTAACGGAGCACCTATTCCATTAATGTCTAGCCGAACAGATTATTCAAGTTTTCAAAAAATGACAGGCATCGCTGTAAATGCTATTCAAAGCAATCCCGATATTGAAACTGTCGTTATTGTCGCTGCGACCCGAGCATTGTTCCAGTTGAATAATGAGTATTCTATTGAGGATTTATCAAATAGTAAAAACTATGATGATGTTTTTGAGGGATTTTCTCAGGTCATTAAAATATTTTTAAAAGCTGGAAAAAATATTGTGTTGGTTGTTAATAATCCTACTTTGGCTGATCCCAGCGTCTGTTTAAATAGGATTACCGAATTTAATTTTTTAAATAAATATTTAAATGGCGAAAAAAAGTATTGCCGAATCGGAATTGAAGAGCAACTGAAGCTTTCTGAAAAATATCGGTTATTGTTGAATCAATTGCAAACTATTGATTCAAGGAAAGTAAGGGTGTTTGATACACTCAACATACTTTGTGATGAAACAAACCGTTTTTGCACACCAGAAAAGAGCGGTAGGCTTTTATACAGTTATAGCGATCATATTTCAGATTTTGCGGCAGGATTAATCGGTCGACAATTAAATAATTATTTGACATCGTCGTTTGTAGATGTTAAATAAGTAAGTTGATTTCAGGAACATTTTCTAACGGAAAAAGTTTTGTGATTAATGATTTTTTGCTGATAGATTTTGTTGCAAGATCAATAAATATCGTCTTTGAGCAAATTTCGTTGACTAGTTGGAATGGGATTGTTTGTTAACGACGAATTTTAGATGGGTGTTCAGAGCATTTAAACCAAGCACTTTTCGATTTTCGCAGGAATTAAGGTTTTTTTTATTATGATAAAAGTGTTTTCTTTTGCCATTGCTGTTTCTTGGCTAGCATGTTTTGCTCTAATACAGTTTAAGCATGCACATCAACATTTGTCTTCAGATCATGTAGGTTCTGGGCCGCAAAAGATGCATCATGGCGCAACACCACGCATAGGTGGTTTGCCTGTATTTTTGGGTTTGTTAGCTGGCATGGCTGCAATGTACTATGACACATACGAATTTAACAGTCTGCCCTTCATCGCAGCCATTCTTCCTGTCTGGTTGGCTGGGATGACTGAAGATTTGACTAAAAAAGTCAGCCCGCTCAAGCGTCTGCTGGCTGCTTTCGTTTCTGCCTTAATCGGCATGTGGCTGCTTAATGCCAAGTTGGTGCGGCTCGACGTGGCTTGGCTCGATGAGCTGATCACCACGTATATCTTGGTCAATGCCTTATTGATCATGATTGCCGTCGGCGGCATTACCCATGCCATGAATATCATCGATGGCTTCAACGGTTTGGCTGGGGGCGTGGTGGTGATGATTTTATCGGCTCTGGCCTATGTCAGTTACCAAGTCAATGATTTGTTTTTGTTTGCTCAGTGCTTGGCGCTGATCGGTGCCACGATGGGCTTTTTGTTTTGGAATTATCCGCGCGGTTCCATCTTCGCCGGTGATGGTGGTGCTTACCTGTGGGGCTTCATGGTGGCAGAAATTTGCGTCATGCTGGTCTATCGCAATCCCCAAGTATCGCCTTGGTTTCCGCTCTTGCTGGTGATTTATCCGGTATGGGAAACGGTGTTCTCTATTTACCGCCGCAAGGTGATCCGCGGCTTGCCGGCTGGTTTGCCTGATGCGATACATCTGCATTCGCTGGTTTACAAACGCCTGGTGCGCCACATGATAGGCTCGAAAGAAGCCGAGCATATGATCAAACGGAATTCACTGACCGCGCCTTATCTGTGGTGCTTGGCGGCGTTTTCGATCGTGCCGGCTGTCCTTTGCTGGTCAAGTACGCCGCTGGTCTTGCTGTTTACCGGCTTGTTTATTTTGTGCTATTGCGGATTGTATGCCATGATTGTGCGTTTTAAAATCAAGCGCTGGATGACAGCAGGCGGCGGCCTCAAGCCTGCCGCTGCGGCGGCCAAGAAAACCAATTCCTGATCTCAGCGCCGGACTGTCCACAGCCTGGCGCGCCTTAGTTTTAGATTGTAACCCGACAATATGACACCCTCTATGCACCAGATAATCAAGAGTACGCTGCCGGTTTTCGCGATTTTCGCGGCTTCCTGCGTGTTTGCCCAGCAGACTGACAATGGCGCTGATGTCAACACCAACGCCAATGCCAGCACTAGCACTGCGCTTAAAGCGGCACCGCACATCACTAATCAAGGCGCTGCGCAAAATAACAATAACAATACCGCTGATTACAATGGCGATGCGGCTGCGCGGCGCGATCTGTCCGCGAAACGGCAGGAACCGAGCGAATTTCAGAATTTTATTAAATACGCCACCGGTAAAAATTTAGCGCTGTTTGGAAGTGAATTTTTTTCCAGTCCGCAGGCAGGCTTTGTGCCGGCCCAAAACACCCCGCTGCCTACCGACTATGTGCTCGGCAGTGGCGATGAAGTGCAGGTGCGCGCTTGGGGCAGTGTCGATATCGATTATCGTGCCACGGTTGATCGCAGCGGTAACATCAATTTGCCGACCATCGGCAATATTCAGCTTTCTGGTGTCAAGGCAGGCGATGCCGATGCGGTGATCCGCGCGGCTATCGCCAAGCAGTACCGCGATGTCACCAGCAGCGTTAATTTTGGCCGCGTGCGGGCGATGACCGTGTATGTGGTTGGGCAGGCCAAGAGACCAGGTTCGTATACGGTGTCGGGTTTCTCTACTCTGGTAACGGCCTTGCTGGCCAGTGGCGGGCCGAATGCCAATGGCTCCATGCGTAATGTGCAAGTCAAACGCGCCGGTAAAGTGGTCGGCAGTCTTGATTTATATGCCTTTATCGCCAAGGGCGACAAGAGCAATGATGTCAAGCTGCAGGATGGCGATACCATCTATATTCCACCGGCCAGCGGCCATATTGCCTTGGTTGGCAAGGTCAATACCCCGGCCGTGTACGAACTGCGCTCGGCCAATGAAAGCATTGCCAGCATTCTCGAACTCGCCGGTGGCTTGCCTGTCATCGCCGATCCGCGTCGGGTTTTTTTAGAGCGTATTGATAATGCCAAGGCGCAGCCGCGCACGATAGAAGATTTCGCGCTCGATCAAGCTGGTTTGAAGAAAATCCTGAAAGGCGGCGACATGCTCACCGTTGCTTCGATTACGCCGGAGTTTTCTAACGCAGTTAGTTTGCGCGGCAATGTTAATCAAGCCTTGCGAGTGCCGTTTAAGGCTGGCATGCGCATACGCGATTTGATACCGAACCGCGCAGCGTTGGTCACGCGCGCCTCGATACAGCGCCAGAATGATGTGCTGGGGCAGAATGATGTACAGGGGCAGAGCGATGATCCTGATGCCAAGGGAAAACAGGGCCTCGGCACTTTTCAGGATAATAAAAGGGATGTGCGTGAAAATGCGTTCTCGATTGCCAGCAGCATCGGCAATTTGATCGATGATGTCAATTGGGATTATGCTGTGATTGAACGCATCGATCGCGACACCCTCAATGTTAGCCTGATCCCCTTCAATTTGGGTCGGGCCATGGAAAATCCGGCCAACCCCGATAACCTTATGTTGCAAGCCGGTGATGCGGTGACGATTTTTTCTCAAAACGATATTCAGGTGCCAATTGCCAAGCGCAAGGTGTTTGCACGCATCGAGGGTGAAGTCAATGTGCCGGGTGTGTACCAAATGAGTCCCGGTGACAATTTGCAAACGCTGATCGCCAAAGCCGGTGGCCCTACCACGAACGCCTATTTATTCGGCACCGAGTTTTATCGTGAGCGTGCGCGTCAAGAGCAGCAGGCTAATTTGGAACGCGTTACGCGTCGTCTCGAAGCACAAGTGCGCAGTGAGGGGGCACGTTCGGCTGCGAATCAGGGCGTCTCGGCCACTCCTGCAGCGGCGGCCATCAAGCTGGCAGCCGAACAAAAGGCTGCCAGTGAAGCCGTGGCTAAGTTGCGTGAAATGAAAGCCACCGGCCGGATTGCTTTCAGTTTGGCTGCCAACGACGAAAATTTTGATAAGCTGCCGGTTTTGAAGTTGGAAAATGGCGATCAACTGATCATCCCTAGCCGGCCAGATTTTGTTCATGTATTCGGCGCGCTGAGCCAAGAATCGTCGATTATCTGGAGAAAAGGTTTGTCGGTGGATAACTACTTGGCCGAAGCTGGCCCAACTTCCGAAGCCGATATCGACAACACCTTTATCTTGCGGGCCAATGGTTCTGTCTTGTCAAACACTGGGCGCGGTTGGTTCTCGAGTGTAGGTTCTTCGCAAGTCATGCCGGGCGATACGATTGTTGTACCGGAACGCTTGAATAAACAAACGACTTACCAGCAATTCATTGTTGGTTTGAAAGATTGGGCAACGATACTCACTGGTTTCGGCCTCGGTGCAGCCGCAATTAAATCTTTGAAAAATTAAGCATGACGACACTTGATAAGTTGCACGCCGCTCCGGCAGATGAAGATGATGGCCTCGCCTTGATGGATATTTTGCTCACGCTGGCCAAGCATAAGAAAAAAATTATGCTGTACCCGATCGTATGTGGGGTGGCTGGTTTGCTGATCAGCCTCTGCATGCAAGCCGTTTTTAAGGCGAATACCAAGATTCTTCCACCGCAACAGAGCCAATCGACCGCCTCGGCTATGCTGAGCCAACTCGGTGGCTTGGCCGGTGGCGCAGGTGCCGCGTTGGGGATTAAAAACCCTAATGACTTGTATATCGCCATGCTGAAAAGCCGCGCCGTTACCGATAAGCTGATCAGCCGTTTCGATTTGAAAAAGCGTTATGACGTCAAGTTGGTAGAAACTACGCGCAAGATGTTGGACACCAATTCCACCATCGCCGCCGGTAAAGATGGTTTGATCGGGATTGAAGTCGAAGATAAAGACCCGAAAATTGCCATGGCCATCGCCAATGCCTATGTGGAAGAACTGACTTTACTGACGAGTCGCTTTGCGCTCACCGAAGCTTCGCAGCGCCGCTTGTTTTTTGAAAAACAATTGGAACTCGCTAAAGACAAGATGATCGTGGCCGAAACTACCCTGGCCAAAGGCATCGATAGCAAGGGCGTGCTCAGTGTTGATGGCCAAAGCAAGGCCGTGGTGGAAACTGCAGCGCGTTTGCGTGCGGCGGTGTCGGCTAAGGAAATTCAACTCAAGGCCATGCAAGCCTTTGTTACGCCGAATAATAATGAGTATAAGCGCGCTTACCAAGAGTTGTTGGGTATGCAGCAGGAGCTCGGTAAGTTGGAAAATGGTAATCCGCTGGCAGCAGCGCCGCGTGCAAGCGATGCGGCTGGCGGGCCAAGCAGCATACAGATACTGCGTGATGTGAAGTATTATCAAATGCTTTATGATTTACTGGCCAAGCAATATGAAGCGGCGCGTCTCGATGAAGCTAAGGATATTCCTTTGATTCAGGTGCTCGATAAAGCCATTGAACCGGAACGTAAATTTAAACCGCAACGCGCGCTTATCACGCTGGCGGCCGCCATGTTCGGTTTGATCGTGGCACTGATTGCGGCGTTTGTGGCCGAAGCTTCGGCCGCGCCGAAAACGCCTGAGCAGGAAGAAAAATGGCGTCAGTTGAAAAAGTATTTGAGCTTCCGTTGAGGCATTGAGGCGTGTTGACGAGGACAGTGCTGTTCTCGTCATGACGTCATTCCCGCACAGGCGGGAACCCAGTGGCACGACCGTGCCTTCACAGCTTAGGCGCGGCAACATCGCCGGGCTTGGTTAGCTGGTACGCTGAACGGCGCTTGCGCG
>NZ_JASJVS010000101.1:0-6725 GCF_035019605.1 Undibacterium sp. 5I2
AAAATAGCCCGCTAAGAGCGGGCTAAAATCCAAAACCTCAGGAGGTGTTGGAGGAGACAGGTACGACTATATCGCAGTGCAACAAATCTTCCAAGGCCTATTTTTGTATATCTACCATTCATAATACGAATATCTGAACGATACAGACCGCCCACGAGGGGTCTACGCAAGGGAAGATGCCAACAATACCCCGCCTATACACGTCCACTACCTATCCAATGCATGGCCGCCAGAATCAAACTCGCACCGCAGCGCAAAATATGCAGCTAAAAAAAACCCGCTACCTTGCGGCTGCGGGTTAAATCCAAACCCTTAGGAGGTGTTGGAGGAGACAAGTACAACTATAGTGCAGCGCAACAAAGTTGTCATCTCTATTTTTCGTATATCAATCATCACCGCCCATGATATCTGGGCAATGCTGCTGCCATAGCACGATCAAAAAACATCACAGGTATGCGGCCATGGCCGGTTTATTGGTAGTAACAACTAACAAGTTAGGTCGATTGCGCGCCCACCCATTCGCGCAAGCGGCAATCCAGTGGCGCGTACGCGCCCTTTATATCGGTGATATCTGTGCTGCTCAGGCGCAGCAGGACGTGTTCATTTCACAGAAAAAAAGTGCCCTTGATCGACCCTCCCACCCTGAAGGCACTGACGTGCCACTCGATTGCTGCCTAAGAATGAGGGCATTTTTTGTATTCCCTCTCGCTACATTCTGGCTTATCCTGTAAGCCTACCTGCCGCGGCCGCCATCTAAGCGCCGACACATTAAATCTATGTAGCATGTACCATACAAGACTGAACGCTATCCGGGAGACCCGTATGAATCTACTACAACCGATCTTGCAAGCGCAAACCGCCATTCAACAAATACGGCGCGATTTGCATGCCCATCCTGAATTGTGCTACCAAGAATTCCGTACTGCCGATGTGGTCGCGCGCCAACTCGAAGCCTGGGGTATAGAGGTCGTGCGTGGCCTCGGTGGTACCGGCGTGCTCGGCATCATTCGCAACGGCAGCAGCACGCGCGCGCTTGGCTTACGCGCCGATATGGATGCGCTGCCCATGCAAGAAATCAATACCTTTGACCATGCTTCACAGCATGCAGGGAAAATGCATGCTTGCGGGCACGATGGACACACGGCGATGTTACTCGGTGCTGCCCACTACCTGTCTGAGCATCAAGATTTCGACGGTACCGTGTATTTGATCTTTCAACCCGCCGAAGAAGGTGGCGGCGGTGCCCGCGCCATGATCAATGATGGTTTGTTTGAAACATACCCTATGCAAGCCGTGTTCGGCATGCATAACTGGCCGGGTGCGGCCGTCGGCAGCTTCGGTGTCACTCCCGGACCGATGATGGCATCCTCAAATGAATTTGAAGTGGTGGTGCACGGCAAAGGCGCGCATGCTGCGCAGCCACACAAGGGTATCGACCCCATCATCGCCGCCATCCAAATTGCCCAGAGCTGGCAAACCATAGTCAGCCGCAATGCCAGCCCACTCGCTTCAGCGGTCTTGTCGGTCACCCAGATTCATGCCGGCAGCGCCACCAATGTGATTCCCGATGATGCCACGCTGATCGGTACGGTACGCGCTTTCAGCACCGAAATGGTCGATCTGGTCGAAAATCGGATGCGAGCGATTGCCGAACATACTGCAGCGGCCTTTGACGCCACGGTCAGCTTTGAATTCAAGCGCAATTACCCACCGCTGATCAATCACGCGGCGGAAACCGCCTTCGCTACCGAAGTGATGCGTGCCGTCGTCGGCGTTGAACATGTCGATGCCGCCGTCGAACCGACCATGGGCGCGGAAGATTTTGCCTTTATGCTGCAAGCAAAAGCCGGCTGTTACGTCTTCTTGGGCAACGGTGATGGCGACCATCGCAGCAGCGGGCATGGCTTAGGCCCCTGCAATTTACATAATCCCAGCTATGACTTCAATGATGAATTGCTGCCGATAGGTGCAACTTATTGGGTCAAACTGGCGGAAGCCTACTTGAAAAAAAGCAATACAGCAGCCATCTGAAGCATAATAGTTTACGCGGGAAGCGTGGATGTCATCTGCGCTTCCCTTCCCCTCTCAATCACACGAAGCTCACATGGCAGACGATAAAGATAACAACGACACACAGCGCAGCCCTTTTCTGGAAGAAAAAGCGTTCAAATCCCGCACCGTGCTGATATTCGGCACCATCAATGACAAACTCGCCGCCGATGTCAGCAAGCGTTTGATCGCGCTGGCAGCCGACTCGTCGGCACCGATCACGATTTTGGTGTCTTCACCGGGCGGCCATGTTGAATCGGGCGATGTGATCCATGACATCATCAAATTCATCGATGTGCCAGTCAATATGATAGGCAGCGGTTGGGTCGGCAGCGCTGCGGTCAGCGTATTTTTAGCGGTCCCGAAAGAACGTCGCGTATGCTTGCCCAACACCCGTTTTCTGATTCACCAACCGAGCGGTGGTTGCGGCGGCCAAGCTACTGATATTGCGATTCAGGCACGCGAAATCGTCAAAGTGCGCGAGCGCATCGCCGCCTTGATCGCACGTGAATCAGGCCAAAGCTTGGAACGCGTCAGCACCGACATCGATAGAGATTACTGGATGACGGCCGCCGAAGCGCTGGAATACGGTTTGATTTCTCGCACCATTGTCAAACAAAGCGAACTCAACTGAGTGCAGTAACAAATACACCGGCCCCTTGGGCCGGTGTGATTTAAAACTCTTCCCATTCATCACTCTTGCCGGCTGACTGAGCGGCTTTGGTCGTTTTCTTGCCCGCTTCAGCAGCTTTGACGCTGCGTGTTTGCGCCGCCAGTAACTTGGGACGCGCCGCTGCGTTGTTGGCCGATGTGGCTTTGGGTGCAGCGGCTTTACGCGCCGCCCGGGGTGTTGCACTGCCACCAGATTGGCCATCGAGCTTGAATACGCTGACCACACCACCAAGCCGCAGCGCTTGCTCTTGCAGTGAAGCCGCCGCCGCCGCCGCCTCTTCCACCAAGGCGGCATTCTGCTGCGTGATCGTGTCTATTTCGGTGATGGCGTCATTAATTTGCGCAATCCCTGCACTTTGCTGCAAGCCGGCTGCCGTGATTTCACTGATGATATCGCTGACCCGCCGCACACTTTCCACCACTTCGTTCATGGTATTACCGGCCTGATCAACCAAGCGCGTCCCCTGCTCCACTTGGTCGACGGAGGCATTAATGAGATCCTTGATTTCCTTGGCCGCGCTGGCAGAACGCTGTGCCAGATTACGGACTTCCGAGGCCACGACGGCAAACCCGCGACCTTGTTCGCCGGCACGCGCCGCTTCGACGGCGGCATTGAGTGCCAAAATATTGGTTTGAAACGCGATGCCATCAATCACGCCGATGATGTCGACGATCTTCTTGGACGCTGCATTGATGGCCCCCATGGTATCGACCACTTGCGCCACCACAGCACCGCCGCGCTGCGCCACTTCACTGGCCGAATGCGATAATTGATTGGCTTGGCGCGCATTATCGGCATTGTGTTGCATGGTGGAGGTAATTTCTTCCATCGATGAAGCGGTTTCCTCGAGCGAGCCGGCTTGGGTTTCGGTGCGATTCGATAAATCCATATTACCGTGTGCGATTTCGGATGAAGCCAAGGTAATTTCATCGCTACCTTGACGCACCTCGCTCACGACCTGCATCAAACTCGCATTCATCTCCTTGAGGGCTTGCAGCAACATACCGGTTTCATCACGGCTGTGGATATCAATCTGGCTGGTCAAATCACCGGCCGCCACGGTTTGCGCCACTTTGACGGCATAGCGCAAAGGCAAGGATACAATGCGCGCGATGAACACGGCCAAACCCAAACCCAGCGCGATACTCAGCGCCAGAACCAGCAAAATCAGCAAACGCGAGCGCTCATATAAAACAATACTATCTTGGTAAGCTTTGGTCCCGCCCTCGGCATTGATAGTGACCAGTTTATCGACGAGCTCACGTAACTTGGTATTCGTATGCGAGGAATCACCGCGCAAAATCGCCACCGCATCGGCTGCATTGCCGGCACGAACCAAGGCCATCATTTTTTCAGTTAATTGTAAATAAGCGGCACTTTGCTGTTGATACTCCGCATAGAGCGCGCGTTCTTGCGCTTCACTGATCAAAATGCTGTAGCTCGCCTCGTTTTCCTTGAGGCCGGCCACGGCTTCCTGAGTACGTTTGATATATTTTTCAACTTCTTCAGGATTTTCCGCAAACACCATCTGCGCTTCTTGAGAACGGATGCGCGACAGCCTTTCCTTGATCGCCATCGTCACTTTCACGCTCGGCATCCAATTGGTACCGAGCTCGGTGGCCGAATGATTGACTTGCGCAAGCTGGTAAATCGCAAACAAGCCGATGAAGCTCGTCAGCAGCAAGAGGAAAGCAAAGCCGATCAATAGCTTTGCCGAGATTTTCAAATCCTTGAGAAACGTCATGTTCTACCCCGTGAAATGTAAAAGACAAGCAGCGGAAAGTTTTACAGCCGCCGTGAACAATGCGTACCACGCCTGACACCGGCTAACAGCAATAGCAGAAGAGCGAAACATCCAAGATTGTTACCGCCAGGGAAATGACAGCGCTGGCGAAGATCAGAGAAGAAACAGCGAACTGTTAAGTCAGAAAAATGTATTGAAGAAAAGAAAAAGGGCTCATGTATTATCATACAGAAACCCTTTGCTTCACACCTTGGCAAGGAAATATTGCGTTAAATCAGCCTTACTACAAGGTAGTAACCACCTTCACGCTGGCATCGACGGCCGATTTTTCTATGTAACCGATACCACTGGGATTGGCGGCGACCGCCTTTTTGACTTCTGCGCTGGAATGCAATTCCTTAGGAGCACTGGCCTTGCCGGTAAACACCAGCTTGGACCAGATCGCTTTGACTTCCGATAAATCTTTGTCGCACACTTTTTTATAGAATTCGGCCCGCAACGGCGAATTTTCGGCCTGATCAACCGGTGTAAACATGGGCGATTTTCCAAGGAAAAATTGCGATGCCTGGGCACTGGTCATTGCCGTTGCTGGGTTGTTAGGGTTGACGATCACCACGATTTCCGCCGCCTCTGCTGTCGATGCCGCCAAAATGGCGATCAACAACGATAGGTTTACTAATTTTTTCATCACTACATCCTTAAAATACGAAGTCCACGCCAGCGGCCAAGACCGTGACAGGGCCGGAAAAACCCGGTTTGGCGTTCACAAACACGCCGTTGCTGCCGGCCGTCGGCGTCATGCGGTCGATCTGGACTTTTAGTGCGGCCGATTTATTGAAATCCCAACGCACGCCAACACTATTACTGGTTTGCAGAACAGCATTCGAAGCGACCGTGTTGGCACCCAAGGACAATACTTGCAAAGGCCCGGAAGTTGGCAAACCGGCTACGCTGCGGGCACTGTCTTGTGTTGCCGAGGCATGATTAAAATAAGGCAAGAATGCGCCGATTCGGTAACCGGCCATGGTGTACCACGAGGTGGTATTCGGTACCGTCAAGCTATCGGTCTTACGCTTACCGTATTCAGCCTGAACCACGATGTTTTTCCAGTCCACACCCAAACCGAGCGAGGTGAACGAGGCTTTAGTGTTGTTGACAGCCAATTGACTGGCTACGCTGCTGAAGCCGTAATGCGTCAGAGCACCAAGCAAGGCATTCACCGTCATACCATTATCGACCGTTAATTTGCTATCGACGCGACCGAAGCGTACTGTGAACGGGCCATTTTCGGCGAGCAAATGGATGCCACTCATATTGCGTAATTTAACCGTGAAGCCGGCGGCATTATCGCTGTCGGTTTTGCCGTAGGCAAATTGTGCCGTCACGGCCGTTTCACCGAAAGAAGTTTGATACACAGCATCGACGCCATCGACACTCTCCATCGGTACCTGAGTGTACATTTCCACCGGCGGACGGATCATGGTGTTGGCATAGCCAACATTGCGGTAATCGGAAATCATGTACACCGGCAAACCGATGCGACCGGCGCGAAAACTCAGGCTGTCTGACACCTTGGCTTTGACAAATAACCAGCTCAGCTCGGCACCGAAGCTGTCGGTGACGTTTTTACGTACCAGACCTTGGCCGGTAGCAGACAGCCAATCAGTGGCTTTGGCCGTCAGTTGCAAACCGAGATTCGAATCGACCCCAGTGCGCGGCGTAGTCGTGACGCCGGCGACTTGGTTAGGACGAGCGAATTCAGCATCGGAAGTATTGCTGCGCGTTAATGCCGCCGTGCCAAAGCCGCTGAAGGTGAAGCGCGAGTCTTCCTCGGCCCAGGCGCTGGAAACGGCGGCCGACATGGCCAACAAAACAATCAGTGGTTTTAAGTTCATGCTAACTCCTCAGTAGATGGCGCATTTTAGGCCCTCACCCCGGTCTGAGTTAGAAGGAAGTTTCCAATCGGAAATTTTTTTATGGCAAAATTATTTGCTTTTACGAATATTTCTTATGCGCAAAATTTTACTATCCCCCTATGAGGACGCGCACCAAGCTGATCTGTTTGCCAAGCATTGATTGACAGCCACACAGGACTATGGAATTCACATTCCATGACAAATTCGTGGCGGATTCGATACAAATTTTGAGCCAATCTGGCAAAAAAAACGGCAGCCCAAGGCTGTAATGCCGTTCAGTTAAGCAGTTTTTCGCACAATACGAACGGCATAGCGGTTTGGTCTAGCCTTGACGGCCCGGTCG
>NZ_JASJVS010000102.1:0-6039 GCF_035019605.1 Undibacterium sp. 5I2
CAGTCATCTTTATTTTCCTCGTTTAGGTAATTATTCCTCCTATTGAGGTGTCCGTAAACATTAGACCATTACAGTTGCGCATGGTGGCCAAACTTGGCACGAGAGACGTGGGGAGTTTATTGACATACGTGGCCGGCAATGCCGCTTGGGAGTTTCCAAAAGTATCCGGCGAGGCTGTCGAAGACGCTGCCAGCGAAGAGTCTAAGTGGCGATCGTACATGACCAGCCTTGACACTGCGATATTGAGCTTGCTTGGCGATCAGGCAGTACCGGACGACGAAATAGAAGCGCGCCTCGACGCGGTACTTGCCTCGTCATTGTTCGAACGACGGCTCAAGCATCGCAAGGCGCACATAGTCAAGGCGCTCACGGGAACCCTTATAGCGCGGGTCAAGTTCGTGTGGAACCATTCGACGGCCGCACAGCGCCGGGGTTATTTTTTGGCTGGCGTCGGCCTGGAGACAGGTCGGTTGCTCGATGCTCGGGCGGCCGAGCTGGAGGCACTCCTTGCTCGCGCGAATGGTGCAATCCTGCTTGAAGATCACCATGCTGCAACTGCAGCAATCACAACGTTCGCTGAGATCGTCTTTTCTATTCCTCCCTTTGTGCCAGATGATCTGCCGGCCAATTGGAAGGAAGTTTTGTCGTTGTGGCTCAGTGGTGAGCCGCTGGCAGCACTGACCACTACGAATACCGCAGAAGTTCTCGCGTTTGTTGAGCAAGGCCTGATCTACAAGCTACCGTGGGGTATGGAGGCGGTGCGCGTGCGCGGACTTGCGCATGAGGATTTGTTCGATGAGGAGATGGAACTCTCGGATCGTGAGCTGAGACTTGCCGTTGCCGCAGTGGAAACGGGCACGCTATTCAGGTCTGCGGCGTATCTCATGCAAGCTGGTTTCGCCTCCAGACTTGCTGCGATAAAAGCGGTCAAGGATGGTGATGGCCAGTTTACTTCGGCTCGTGCATTGGTTCGGTGGCTCCGGAGCGAGGCCGTTATTGCCCTTGCTGCCGGAGCCTCTTGGCCGACGCCAGAGACGCATTCGCTATGGATGGAGTTTGTGCGCTCTTTCGATGCGCAGGCGGCGCAACCCTGGATACGTTCAATTGAATCAGCACAGGTGTCCTGGCTGGAGGGAAAAGCTCCGAAGTCTGGGACGCCGCTCCGTATCGACTCGACCAGCCAGTCGAGGGACTTTGTCATGAGCGCCGACTATAAACGTCTTGGGATCTTGAACATGCCACTCAACCCTGACCGTGCGGGCCTGTTGGTTGCTACCGCATCCGGAGTTCCAAAGGCCATTGAACTCGACTATGTTGGTCCTGACAAACTATGGGCGGAATGATGGGTATGCCAACGCCGAAAGTTGCTCTCGACACGTTGAGAGACCGCATTGCTGAAGGGATCACCGCAAATGTGAAGGCCTATAACGTCCCGGCGGTTTGCGTTCGGGTGGGTATTCAAGAAGGTGTTGAGCCAGGTGATGCCGACGAAGCTTTTCGCAGCCGTAGAGTCTATGTCAAGAACCGGCTCGTGCAGCTTGAGAAGTCTGCATTACTGACGATCGCCGCAGTCGTCCTGAAGGAGTTCGACATCCCCAATTTGGCGGAGATCGTTAGCGAGCTTACTGTGCATGCGACGCACCGCATCACCGAAATTACGCGCAGAGACGCACTGAAGGTCTTGAATCGCCTCGATACGCTGTTTAACGACGTCGATCTGTTCGATGGACTCAATATCGTCTCATCTGAACACCTGTCATATGATGGCATCGACAACCACCTTAATTTTCTTCCCTCCCTCGCCAAAGACATTGTTCAGCACTATGTACGCAACCCGGATTACTCGACCGAAGAACTACTGATCCGGTGTGGTGCGTTGACGTGCAGTCAGACCAATTTTTTTGCTCTGCTTGAAAAGTTGCTTCATCCTGTTGTTCGACGTGGCGATGAACAAAACGAACTGGCGACGCAATTGAATGCCGTTTTGCGGCCCGATGGATTTCAGGCCGTAGTGGTCGGTGAGCAATCGACGCATCCGATCTACGCCGTTCAGCGGATGGGGACCGGTGTTGCCGGTGCGGTGAAGAATCTGATTTTCGCGTCAGTAGGACCAAAGCCGGAACTGGTACTGCGCGATGCGATCAGCAATGACATTGAAATTACCAAGCACGCAGACATGTGTCTGGTGTTTGACCGTCCGTTGCCGGCTAGTGGCCTGACATGGTTGGATATGGCTGAATGGTGGCTGGAGCGCCAAGGGCTTGCGGAGTTGAAATCCGCGCGCCAGTCTTTGGGGGAACGCCTGAAGCGATCGGTGGAGCTTTCGCATTCTCCGGGGGAGTACGCGATCTTTCGTACCTACCACGAAGTGTTTGGTCCGAAACTTGGAGATCGTTTACCAGCCTTAATTCCACAGGTCTATCTTCACTACGACCCTTTCACACAAGCCGAGCGTGTGCAGCTGGGTAAAGGGAGCGTGCTGGCGCGGCAACGGATGGATTTCTTGATGCTATTGGATGGCCGAGTTCGCATCGTGATTGAGGTTGATGGGCAGCAGCACTACGCTGAGGGCGGTAGAGCGTCTCCCGCTCATTACGCGAAAATGGTCGAGGAAGATAGGCGGTTGCGACTCCAAGGTTATGAGTTATACCGGTTTGGCGGAGCCGAGTGTACCGATGCGGATAAGAGCAATGATCGCTATGTTGTAGGACCGCAGGCTAAGAAAGTGGTGATCGATTTTTTTGAACGTTTGTTCGACAGACATAAGGTCAAGCCGTGACAATTTCCAGCGATGATGAAGAACCGCAATTGGACGGCCTCTTAGATTCGATCGATGGTGTCTCATTCCCTGTATCCGGTGACAAACTTTTCAAAAGTGGTTCCTGGGTTGACAGCGCACAGCTCAACCATCGCTTGTATGGCGACAAGTGGTCGGTCTATGCAACCGGCTACAAGGATGCAGCGGACATGCTGGTAGATCAAGCGGCAGGGACGGGCCGACATCTGGACTTTCTGGTCTATCCCATCGTCTTTTTGTACCGCCAGCATATCGAACTGATGGTCAAGAATCTAATTCGCTCACTGTGGTTGTTATTGGAGAAAAATCCCTCGGACAAGCAGGCTGGCTTGGTGGGTCATCACCTGGGAACATTCTGGGCCATCTTGCGCCCTCTCTTGGAGGAGCACGCGCCCGCTCAATCAACGGTCGCCTTGGATCAGACGGGAAGTTTGATCGACGAATTGTGTGCAGTTGATCCAGAGTCTATGGGTTTTAGATATCCCCACGGCATTCCAGATAAGACAGGAGTCCGATTGCCGACACTCAGTGGCCTGACAGAGGTTGATCTACGGAACTTGAAAGCAGTGATGGGAAAAATTCCTGCCCTGCTAGGAGCCAGCGAGATGTCCATTGATACAGATTTGCAGAACAAAGCCGAGATGTATGCTGAGTACCGCTCTCTCAATGGGGCGAATGGAGATCCATATGGCCCTTGAATTGTTCGGAAACACTGCATCGTCCAGTTTTTGGCCCGCGCGCACAATGGCGAAGGCAACACGCTCGAATGTCGTCGAAGAGAGCCGGCCATGACCCTTTCGTTTTTCTTCGACGAGAGCGGGCACAGCGGCGATCTCGTCAAATCAGGCGTTGCCTACGATTTTCTAGATCAGCCGTTTTTTGTCTTGGTGGCGTTAGGCATCGAAGATGAGGCGCCGCTTGTGCAGCAGATCGAGGCGATGCGGCTCAGGCACAAGATACCGACAGGTGAACTGAAATCGAAGTCGCTCCAAAGCCAATCAGCTTTCGTTGCCGAGTTGCTCTCAGAAGTGCTCGACGCGGGGCTCCCGCTTTTCATTGAGGCTGTCGACAAGCGCTACTTCATTTGCATGAACTTGGTAAACCACCAATTGCTGCCGCCCGTGATGGGCTTTCCTGAAGGTCCGCAGCTGCATTTTCTGAAGAACGTCGCCGTCGACTTCCTGTACGACGAAGTCTCTGAGCACGTGCTGAATCGGTTTGTCGAGGCTTGTCTCTCTCCGTCCGATCATTCGCTGATGAGCTTGTTCGGAAGCCTAATGCTGTTTTCTGCGGGGGAATCCACGATGCCCCAGAATCAGGATATACGTGACGGCGTGCACCGCATGGTTATGGAAGCAGCAACGGAATACGGCGAGATGCGGAAGGCTGACCCCACGGCCTACCTGAGGTTTCTTCCTTCGCCCGATTTGAACAGGTACGGCAAACAGGTATGGATGCTTCCCAATCTGTCGTCGTTCACGAATATCTACGCTAGGATCAATCTGTTCCGTAGGAGAAAGCTAGCAGGCGTGCGTCTTGTACACGACCAGCAATTGGAGGTCGAAGAAATTCTGCGTGAGGCCAAACGCACGGCGGAGAGTATCAAGGATTCAGGCTTTGAGACATTCACACCCACTGCCGACTATATGTTTCATGAGCAGGCATCGCTTGAATTCGCGGCATCGCATGAGTCGGTAGGCATTCAGGCTGCCGATGTGATCGCAGGGACTGTGATGAGATTCTTTCGAGATATGCAGCGCAACCCGGAGAAAATTCATCCAGACGTCGATAGGTCGATGCGCGAGTTACGGAAGCGCTCCGATGAAATTACTGCATTTGGCTTGAACCAGGTCGTGCCGCGCCGTCACATGCTGTGAAATGTTTGTGATTAAGAACGATCTATTTGCTGGATAAAGCTCTTTATTTGAATAATTGGGGGGACCGGGGGAATGACGAAATCAGCCGTAGATGTTCGAGCCTTGCTTGCTGCTGCGGCCGACAGTATGTGGGCTACGTTCAAGGCAAGCGCAGCTAGCACTCGTCCTGATCATAAGGGTGGCCCGCGCGAGCAGCAAGTACGCCAGTTCCTCAAGGAGCGTCTTCCGCCTAAATGGGGTGTCACGCGCGGGCATGTATTTTTCACCGGTGATGCTACATCACAGGAGTTCGACGTGATTGTCTATGACGCACTAAATTGCCCAAGCTGGACACTGGATGGCAGTGACGATCCGCGGCGCCTGGTACCACTGGAGGCAGTGATCGGCATCATAGAAGTTAAGTCGACACTTGACGATCGTACTCTGAAATCCGCGATCGACAAGATCTCCGAGTTTGATTCGATTGTTGAGAACGGAGATATCGATAGTTCCTATCGCCCATTTCGCTATTTGTTTGCCTATAGACTTGATCGCGATGCCGATTTCGATGGTTGGGGTGGTCCGAACCGAATCCTCACTCGCTACGCGGGGGCACGCACTCAACCGGACGGTGTGTTTGTGCTGGACTCAGAATTTTCTGTCCTGACTGCACGACACAATATTGCTCGTTCGTTCGCGCTTCACCGCGGAGAAACCGTCGATGAAGTCCTTGCGAAAAGTTGGGATGTGCAAAAAGAGGAAATTCGTCGCGACATTGAGTTGGACCCGTCATACTGTCACGACTACTTCACTACTCGGGCAAGCGATGGGTTACTCCTCCTCTCATTCTTGACATTCGTGCTGGAATCGGCTTCGTCCTATCGAGTGCCCGAAATTGACTATGCAGATATTTTCTGTCGCTGGGGTGGGCCGATGTTGGGAGGATTGCTACACTTTCACGAACCGAGTGATTTTGATTTGTTAGCCGTTCCAATCAGGGAATAGGCGGTCAATTCATTCGAGCAGAATTTTGACTAAAAATATTTATATCTCGAAGACCCATCTCGCGGAGCTTCTTTCAATGAGGGAGACACATGAAAATAAGAAAAATCAGTATCCAGAACTTCAGGGGCATCAAGCAGTTGGAATGGAATTTACCTGATCAGAAAATATTTTGTCTGATCGGGAAGGGAGACTCTGCCAAGTCGACGATCCTTGAGGCAATCCGATGTGTCTTTAATCCCCAGTGGAACCTTGCATTCAACGACTCGGACTTCCATCTTTGTAAGACAGATAGCTTGATTCAAATCGCGGAGTTTTTCAAGCTAGTTGTCGCCTAAAAGTAAATTTTTATGCCGCCAGTTTCAGTTCTTGATATACGTCCTC
>NZ_JASJVS010000103.1:0-5445 GCF_035019605.1 Undibacterium sp. 5I2
GGTTCCTGCCAAAAGCGCGCAGGAATGACGTGGCCACCAGTCAGGGTAATGATACCGACTCAATACCCTTTTGCGACGATCCATTAAGTTGTTGAGAACCCAAGTGCCGCCTTAAATCCTTGCAGCCTGGCCCTGAGGATCTCAGATCGAACGCGCTTGCCATTGCTGCAGCCAAGCCGGAAAGTCTTCGGCTGGCATCGGTCGGCTGATGTAATAACCCTGGCCTTGATCGCAGCCTAAATTCTTCAGCAACTGCATCACCTCGAGATTTTCTATTCCTTCAGCAACCACGCGCAGCCCCATATTGTGACCGAGGTCGATGGTCGATTTAACGATCTTGCTGTCATCAATATCTTGTTCCATCTTGAGCACGAAGGATTTATCGATCTTCAATTCATCGACCGGCAAGCTCTTCAAATAGGCCAGCGAAGAGTAACCGGTACCGAAATCATCGATCGATAATTGCATGCCCATGGCGTGCAATTTGTCCAGGGTTTGGTGGGCGCGTACCGGATCATCCATGATGGCGCTTTCGGTAATTTCCAAACAAAAGGCGCTGGCCGCCACCTGATGTTCGAGCAAGATGGCGGCAAACTTATTCGGTAACTCTTGATCGAGTAAATCGCGAGTGGAAATATTGACCGACATCTTGAACTGCAAACCGGCGGCATCCCAAGCGTGACAGGTACGCGCCGCCGCTTGCATGACCCAGTGCGTGAGTTGACGGATAAAACCGGTTTGCTCGGCAAACGGGATGAATTGGTCAGGGAAAATCATGCCACGTTGCGGATGACGCCAGCGTACCAAGGCTTCCACCGCCACCACTGCGCCCGAATCGAGCGCCAGTTTCGGCTGTAAATACAGCAGGAAATGGTTCTGTTCCAGGGCGATGCGCATCTCGGTCAGCAGCGACAGGCTTTGTTGGCTGCTTTTGTCGATCTCCGGCGCATAAATGACGGCGCCATTCTTACTCTGCTTGGCGACATACATCGCCACTTCAGCATGACCGAGCAGCATTTCGGTATCGCCAGCATGGGCTGGGAAGCCGGCAATACCGAGGCCGGCACCGATATCGACGGTTTGGTCTTCGATGGAAATCGCTTGCTCTAAAGCTTGCAGCACGCGTTCGGCCAAGCCCACCGCGTCGGCCAGCGTGGCCTCGCTCAGCAAGATGGCGAACTCATCACCGCCCAAGCGCGCCGGCGCTTGGCCGGAAAGGCCGATTTCGGTGCGTAAGCGCAGTGCCACTTGACGTAGCAATAAGTCACCGAAACGATGCCCCATCACGTCATTGACATGTTTAAAACGGTCGAGATCGATCATCAGCACAAAACAACTGCCACCGCTGGCCTTGGCTTGTTCGATGGCCTGTCCGACCATGTCGGCAAACCGTGCGCGATTGGGCAGGTCGGTGAGTGTATCGTGATAGGCGAGGCGACTGATTTGCTGCTCACGCAAGGCGATCGCATCACGCATCTTGGCAAAACTGCGGGCCAGATCACCAATTTCATCTTTTTGTAGCACGCCTATGGCCACTTGATAATCGCCAATACCGAGGCGACGTGCCGTTTCTGCCAATTGGCGTACCGGACCGGTGATGCGGCGGGCGGTGATGACGCTCACCACGATGGCGAGCAAACTGCCGATTACGCTGAGCAGCAGCAAGTTCCTTTGCAGTTGCTTATAAGGAGCAACTGCTTGGCTGACCGACAATTGCAGCACTGCAATGGTACTGGCCGTGTCATTGCGTGCCAGCGGCAGTACCCGGGCGCTGTAGAGATTGTCGTCGAGCTGGAGGTCGGCGATCAGTTGCGCGTGCGTGAACGATGTTGGCAATAAGTTTGCCAAGCTGGCGGCAGCACTGGCTGGCAGGGTCGATACATTGGCTTGCCAGTGGCCCTGACTATCCGAAGTCAGCAAGCTGATTTGCATCAGCGATAATTGTTGCATGTCATCAACTATCGTTTTCCCTATCGGGATCGCCATCGCCACCCAACTGATGGTCACCGGTGCAGCAATCGGCACCATCACCATCTGATATGGCTTGCCATCGACGATTTCGATACGGCTGGCGCTGCCGGTGGCGTTGGCGCTTGGCATGAGCTGACTGACCGAGGCTTGCAAACCGGCCGCCAAGTCGGGGCTGCTGGCGGCCAGAATTTTGCCATCCAAACCGACCAGCATGCTCAGGTCGGCCCCGATTCTTTGCCCATGATTTTGAAGTGAAGAAATAATGGTTTCGGTGTCATGGCTGCCGATCGCATCGCGAAAGCCGAAATCCTTGGCCAGTAAATTAGCACCCTGTATCAATTTTTGGGCGTTTTGTTCAATCAGGCGAGTGAAAATCTTTTCATTGATTTTCAAATCTTCTTCGATCGCCGTGCGCGCATTGATATCAATCGCATTGCCGATCACGAAATACGCGACCAGCTGCACGCTCAGTAACAGACCGATGAACAAAACGATAACGCGATTTTCCAAGCTATGCAAACGCATGCTGCTTCCTCTGAAATGGTTCAAGCGGCCTTGCCATTGAGTTTAACTACGATGGTCGCAGTGCTGGCGCTATCGGTGCCGACGTTCAGACTTTGCTGTTGAGCTTCGCTGCCCGGCGCTTGCTTGTAGTACCAAGTTTTCAGCGTGTATTTTCCCGCCGGCAGGGTCGGCAAACTAGCCACCCCTTTGCTGTCAGTCTTTGCAAAATACGGGGTATTGACGACGTGGATATACGCCACCATTTGGTCATGAATATTACAACCGACGATGACGGTACCAGCTTTGTCGAACAGCAAGGGCGTGCTGGGGCGGCCGGAATACAGCTTGAGTTCGAAAGACTTAGCCGGCGAAAACGAATAGGCATGATGCTTAACCGTATCATTATTGGGAAACGAAACCATCGCGCCGGTTTGTACTACCGTCACCAGCGGCATGAACTTGCGCTCTTTTTGCTCCACCTCGGCAGCGGCTGGCTTGTTGTTGCCCAGCGACTGTGACGGCTCTGCATAGACCACCGCATCTTCCACCGGATGACCGCTGCTGTCGCTCACTTCGACCAGACGCGTGGCCATGGCGGGGGCGCTGAGAAGCAAAGCCAGCAGCAAGTTCAAACGGGTAATACTCAATCTAGGTTTGTGCATGGGCGTGCGCTTTTCAGTAAAAAATTGCATTTGGTATGAGATTTTCCGGCCGCGATCAAGACAGGCATGGCAAAATGTACTGGCAATGCCGCAAGCCTAACATTATTTGCCGCATTGAGGATTGAGCGCAAGCTTCTGTTGTGATGCTGCTGCGCATCTCGCTATGCGGTTTTTTGTCCATTTCGCCTACGGCAGGAATTTTTGCATGGAATCAATTATTAAGCATCTGGTAGAAATCACCGGTCATCGTGATCATGATTTGCTCAATATTTCAGTGGCTTCCTCGTTGCGCGAGTTGCTCAATGCCGAGTCGACCCGGGTGCTCGACGTGCTCAGCAATGGTCATCAGGTGTTACTCAAACCTAGCCTGGCCATCTTGGCCGATGGGGTAAGATTGGAGGCAGATGCAAAGTCGGTGGGTGAAGACTTGCAAGAAATACCAGTTTTGCGCGATGGGATACTGGCCAGAAAATCAGTCATCGAACAACACGATGCCCAAGGCAGTTTGATCTGGCTGCCGATCTGGAATGAAAATACCCTGCAAACGGTACTCGAAATCGTCAATCCGGCCAATCAAAACGTGAATACGATGGAAGTCGTCAATGGCATGTTGGTGGTCTATCGCAATTTCCAGAATTTACTCGACTACAGTGAGCGCGATTCCCTCACCGGTCTATTGAACCGAAAAACCTTTGACGACAGTTTTTCCAAAATCTTACGCAATCAATTTTTGGCTCCGCCGAGTACGAGCAGCGCCGACAGCGAGGAAAAGCATCACTGGCTGGCAGTGATAGACATTGACCATTTTAAACGCGTCAATGATCAATTCGGTCATTTGTACGGCGACGAAGTCTTGATTCTGATTGCCAATTTGATGCGCGCCTCGTTTCGTCCCAGGGATCGTTTGTTTCGCTTCGGCGGCGAGGAATTTGTGATCATCCTCAGTTCCAGCACGGCCGCCGAAGCCGAACATATTTTTGATCGCTTCCGTGAACATGTCGCGCAACACCCGTTTCCGCAAGTCGGCACCGTCACCATCAGCATCGGGTATGCGCGCATCGACCAGTTTGAACCGGCCGTGGCGATTGTCGGACGGGCCGATCAAGCCCTGTATTTTGCCAAAAACAATGGCCGTAACCGTAGCTGCTACTATCAGAACTTGGTCGACAGCGGTGATTTACACCACGAGCAAGCCAACGACATCGCCGAATTTTTCTGAGTTATTCCGTCCGCGCCTTGCCCCGGGCAGCAGCCGTCGTCAACATGATCACACTGGCCAAGATAATCGCCATGGCCAGCAGGGCGCGCGAAGAAATCTGCTCACCACCGAACGCCGCACCCAAGCTGACGGCAATCACCGGATTGACATACGCATAGCTGCTGGCTAAGCCAGTGCTGACCTTGGAGAGCAAAAACATATACGCGGTAAAGGCCAGCAAGGAGCCGGCCGTAACCAGATACCACCACGCGGCCAGCGCCGTCAGGTTGAACGGGCCAGGTGCCGTTTCGCCGGTGAGGCGGCTGAGCACGATCAAAAATACCCCGCCGACCAGCATTTCACTGGCAAAGCCCATCCCGCCCGGTGCCATGCGCAGCTTTTTTTGCGACAGCACCGAACCGATATCCCAACTCAGTATCGCCCCGAGCAGCAGCACGATGCCGATCGGGCGCGCGGCGAAGTCACCGTCTGAAGCCAGCAACATGGCCCCGGCAAAGCCGCAGCCGATACCCAGCCATTCACGGCGTTTGGGCCAATCGCCGAATAAACCGGAAAGGCCGGACAGGATCAGCGGCGAACAGGCGATGAACACCGCCGTCAAACCCGAAGACACATATTGCTCGGCGCAAGCGGTCAGACCGGTACCGCCGCCAAGCATGAGAATCCCGATCAGACCGCCGTCGCGCCATTCCCGCAAGCTCGGATGGCGCGCCCCGCGCCAAGTTTGCCAAGCGTATAAGATCGCGCCGGCGGCCAGAAAGCGCGTGCCTATCATCATGAACGGCGGGAACGAAGTCAGTGCCAGTCCGATGGCGAAATACGTCGAACCCCAGACGATGTAGACAGTCAGCAGGGCGAACAACACAGATTTCGGCAGGTGGCGCATGGGGTCAGAAAAAGCAGTGAGAAGAATGAGCGACAGTGTAGGGCAGTACGGCGTTTTGTGAGCGATGTTTGTTAAAATGATTGGGTAGATACCATGTCTATGCGCGATGATTGACATGGAATTTTGTTGATCAAAAATCTGACTAGGGTTTGAAACCCCGGCCTTCAGAGGCTGTCGCAAAAGCCTGATGGACGTTTTTTACA
>NZ_JASJVS010000104.1:0-5344 GCF_035019605.1 Undibacterium sp. 5I2
TTTCAACGACAAGACTTGGAAATCTCTCAATACCGAAAGCGACGAAGAGAAGTAGAAGAAATGGCGCGTTTGCAATTAGGATTATTCTAATGAAATGTCAATTAATTTATTCCGGACAGCAGTGCGCCTGCGCGGCAATGACGGAATCAGCGGTTGGAGGAAAATGCGGTTTGGGTGGCTGGGGCGGATAATCGAACACGACAGCGCGCAGCCTCGGCAAATAAGCTATGCGCCAGCCAGATTGACACGGCGCAGCCAGCCGGATACAACGCGGCTCAGACGATTTTCAGTTCAAAACGCACCTGAGGCTTTTTTTCACTGTCTTCTGAAGAATAATCATGCCCATTTGCAATTTGACCGGCAGTAAGCTGGAAGAGGATGGGCTACGACGGCTATAACACTTAGCTTATGCTGCCATCGCTATTGATCCGACTCTTGTCGCCACACCGCCTGCACCGCCAACGCTGCGTCCCGTTCCGCCTACGAGCTTCCAAATCGATGACACGGTGGCCTTCACAGACAAACATCTGCGCGAGCATATTGGGATAATTGAACGTTTGAATGAGAAGACCGTGACGATAATTTGTGATAAGTGATGCTTTAACCGACAATGCACTCTACTTGACATGATGCGGTGGCGATAAACGCACAGACGAAACCGATATCAAGCGCGCTTGTGATTATTGGCAGGATTGGCAAAGGAGATGAGAGCATGAAAAGCAGAGCGCACGATGATGCCATGACTGAATTGTATAGGGATGATCCTGATTTTGCCCTGCAAGTCATCAACAGTATTCTGGAAGGGGGCGACCAAGCAGAGCTGCTGGTGGTATTGCGCCAAATGGCAGGAGCGTTTGGCGGAGTTCGGGCACTTGCAGAGAAAGCGCACCTGAATCCGACCCAGTTGTACCGTACCTTGTCGCCGACGGGTAATCCTGCATTGAGCAATTTCTCGGCAATTTTGAAAGTGATGGGACTGCGCTTAGCAGTACAGGCAATTTTAGAAAACGCAGATTAAATAGCAGTGGAGTGCCCGTTCGTGAGCAATGAGGATACATCGGTTTTTTCAAACGAGCTGGACTTAAGGGCACGGATATAAAGGCGCTTACGCGGCAATGACGAATTGGGCGGCTGGGGGAATTAACCTTTCATATCTCAGTTGTTTGCCGCCAAAGCCGATTTTCCGCGAAGCGCGCGCCTTGCCGATATTGACCACCGCTGCAACCGGCATTTGCATCGACTTGCCCTTTATGTATTCTTTGGCAGAGCTTCCCAATTCCGCGTAGACCCCCATCTTGGACAATGCTTCGAGACCCACTTGCACGAGGGGAAACACTGGAATAAAATTACCAGTGATGCTCGATTTTTTTTGCCTTTACGTAAATGCCGTACCCTGCCTTAATTAAAAGACCTTTGAGTATGACGGACGTAATGCCCTGCCAACTTGCTCATATCCGCCAAATCGATCGAAGTCTTTGCGCAAAAAAACGCTTGGCTTAGAGCGGGAAATGCTCATTTCAATTCGTTCTTCTAAGTTCATTTTTGACATGACATGAAACAAGCGTCAGTCTATATTCTTGCGAGTAAGCGAAATGGCACGTTGTATATCGGTGTCACGTCGGATCTTGTCCAACGTATCTGGCAGCATCGAGAGGGCCTTACTGAAGGATTCACCCAACGCTATTCAGTAAAAACACTGGTCTGGTACGAGTTACATAGCACAATGGAAACGGCAATCACGCGTGAAAAAGCCCTGAAAAAATGGAATCGGACCTGGAAATTAAAATTGATCGAAGAAAGAAATCCGGAGTGGATTGATTTGTGGCCCGAGATACATGGCGAGGTAGCGCTCTTGAGAACATGAAGTAAAAAGCGGTGTGCTGCGCATCCGGCGCACAGAGATAAAGGCGCTGACGCGCCACTGGGTTGCCGCCTGCGCGGCAATGACGAGGTGAGCGGCTGGGGGAATTGAATTGCACTGTTCACGTAGCAAGGCAGGTTCGGCAGCATGACTACCGTTCACCCACACCGTTGGCCCACACCGTTGGCCCACACCGTCATTGCCGCGCAGGCGGCAACCCAGTGGCACGATAGTGCCTTCAGGCTAGGTACGTCGATCAACTGCACTTTTTTTTGCTGCAAAATCAGAACACCGCATTGCGCATCAGACGGACAGAGATAAAGGCGCTTACGCGCCACTGGGTTGCCGCCTGCGCGGCAATGACGAGGTGAGCGGCTGGGGGAATTGAATTGCACTGTTCATGTACCAAGGCAGGTTCGGCAGCATGACTACCGTTCACCCGCACTGTTGGCCAGCACCGTTGGCCAACACCGTTCACCCGCACCGTTCATCCACACCGTCATTGCCGCGCAGGCGGCAACCCAGTGGCACGATAGTGCCTTCAGGGTGGGTACGTCGATCAACTGCACTTTTTTTTGCTGCGAAATGAGAACACCGCGTTGCGCATCAGACGGACAGAGATAAAGGCGCTGACGCGCCACTGGGTTGCCGCCTGCGCGGCAATGACGAGGTGAGCGGCTGGGGGAATTGAATTGCACTGTTCACATAGCAAGGCAGGTTCGGCAGCATGACTACCGTTCACCCACACCGTTGGCCAGCACCGTCATTGCCGCGCAGGCGGCAATCCAGTGGCACGGCAGTGCCTTCAGGGTAGGTACGTCAATCACGGGCGCATTGATTCCGCTGAAAAATGAGGACATCCCGCTGGGCATCAAGCGTACGGATATAAAAGGCGCTTACGCGCCTCTGGATTGCCGCCTGTGTGGCAATGACGAATTCGACGGCTGAGTGTGTTTCATGGTGGTAGTGACTTATTCAATTTACTTGAAATAACAAGCATTAAGATACATACTGCCTTTTATAACAAGAAAACGTTCAATAACTTCTGTAAAAAGCCGCACAAACAAAGTGACAAAAAAGCTAACGAACAGCCTGATGGCACCCGAAATGCTGGCGCGCATTCGCTCGCTTGGCCAGCGCATCAAACAAGCCAGGATCAGTCGCACATGGCGCCAAGAGGATCTTGTCAGCCGATCAGGCTTATCGCGCAGCACGATAGAATCGATAGAGCGCGGTGCGCCCGGCACCTCGATTGCTTCGTATTTTCATGTCTTATGGATCATGGGTTTGGACCGAGAGCTCGATCTCATTGCCGACCCAGGCTTGGACAGGGAAGGACTGGCGCTGTCTTTTTCTGTCGCCGACAAGCGAGTACGTATAGCGAAGAAAGTGGATAATGACTTCTGACAGCGAAACGATGTATGTTTGGGTTTATCTGGCCGATCAGGTAACACCGACCCTGTGCGCTCGCGTAAAGAGGTCGGTGTCAACAAGCGGCGTGCCGCAGTGCGAATTCGTCTACCAGAAAGCCTATCTCGACCAACCCTTGGCGATTGCGCTTGATCCCGTATTACTGCCGTTAAAAGCACTGCGTTACACCAGTTTTTCACTGAATGGTCATTTTTCGGTTTTATTAGATGCGGGCCCGGATTCTTGGGGTCGTCGCGAGATCACGTTGTCAAACGGTACGCAGACTGATTTTGGCTATCTGTTACATGGCACTGGCGATCAGGTCGGTGCACTCGCATTCAGTAAGGATGCCGCGGCAACGCCTGCAAATGCAGAATTCAACGGCTACCCTTGCGCGACACTCGAGCAGTTGTTGGAGTTCTCTGAAATGCTGGAAAAAAATCTGCCGATTCCCAAAAAATATGAAACTTTGTTAAGGGTCGGCACATCGGCCGGCGGTGCCAGGCCGAAGGCAACAATCTTACATAAAGGCAGGCAATGGCTGGCGAAATTTCCAAGCACAAGCGATCCGGTTGACCTGCCAAGCAATCCTCGGCTGGAAAAAACCGCATTGGATTTAGCAGAAATTGCCGGGCTCGATGTTCCGCAGAGGGAGTTAATCGTTGTTGCTGACAAAGATGTGCTGTTGGTAGAACGATTCGACCGGCATTATCATGGCGACACCGCCGGTGGATGGTCGCGCTATCCCTATGCGAGTGCGCGGACGGTGTTTTACTCCAAGCCGGAGGTGCAGCGTTACGCCATCACCAACTCCTATCAAAGACTGGCGCTTGAGCTGGCAACATGGTCGAATAAAACGGCATCGAACCGCTTGGAGTTATTCAAACGTATGGTATTCAATTGTCTGGTAAATAATTTGGACGACCACGATTTGAATCACGGATTGATCAATCGCGGCCAGGGATTTGAATTGAGCCCCTTGTTCGATGTCGTTCCACAGCGCCCCACAGGAGCGCGACCACGTTTAGCTCTGAGTGCCGGCGCAGCAGGAGGAGCGGCAACGAAGCAGAATCTACTGTCAGAATGCGAGCGATTCGGACTCTCAGTGGCGGCCGCAAATCACATCATCGATTCGCTTCGTGACATTGTTCAAGCAAATTGGGAGAAATGTTTGATGTTGAATGGGATAAGTCGCCCCCATATCGAGCGCGTTGCTCCGGCTTTTTGCTCTCCTCACTTTGACTGTCCCGACCTTGAAAACTAGTCTGTCGGACTTAGAAACATTGCCGCGCATGCGGTAATGACAAAGTGGATGGCCGGGATGACGATTCGGTGACTGGAATGGCAGATGCGCGGGCTGCGGGGAATTGCATTGCGCTGCGTTTTCGCATGTATCCTGATTTGAAAATATGTAAAGTGTACACACGCACTCATCGCAATCAGGGGCGCATTTTTTCTACGACTTACTACGGAATGAAACAGCCAGCCGTCTATATTCTTGCCAGCGAACAAAATGGCACCTTGTATATCGGTGTCACGTCCAATCTTGTCCAACGTACCTGGCAGCATCGTGACGGCATTGTTGAGGGATTCACCCAGCGTTACGCGGTAAAAACACTGGTCTGGTACGAGTTGCACAGCACAATGAAAACGGCGATCACGCGTGAAAAAGCCTTGAAGAAGTGGAATCGCAGCTGGAAATTAAAATTGATAGAAGAAAAAAATCCGCAGTGGCTTGATTTGTGGCCCGAGATAGTCGCTTGAGACGTACGGATATAAAAGGCGCTGGCGCGCCTCTGGATTGCCGCCTGCGCGGCAATGACGAATTGGGAGGATGGGGGAAATGACGAATTCGGCGAGTTGGGTGACTTCTTGGGCGAACTGGGCGAATTTTGGCGACTTGGGCAACTTGGCAGAAATGCCGAAGTGGGCGGCTGACGCGCTTAGTATTGCTACCTTGCCCGACCAAAGCCGCCCCCGCAGCGCTACCCTACCCACCGGAGTTTTTCAAGCTAGTTGTCGCCTAAAAGTAAATTTTTATGCCGCCAGTTTCAGTTCTTGATATACGTCCTC